>CALZJC010000373.1 GCA_945787525.1 Thermoanaerobaculia bacterium
CGACCTCGACGAACAGACCTACGAAGAAGACGACGACGACTTCGTGCCCACCGAGGAAATCCCGGCGGACGAGCCGATACCGTTTCCTTCCAATATCTGATGCCTGGCAGCCTTCGCGTTTAGGCCCGAGAGACAAGCCTGATGAAGAAAAAAACCATCCCGGTCGAATTCGTGTACCAGGTATTTGCGCTGATCATCTCGATCATCATTGTGCATGCGGTTTACGTGTCCGTTGTTCGGCCCAGTGCGACGGAAGTCCTGGAGCAGCAGGCCATCGAGGCCGCCAATAATCCGGACTACATTCGCGAACGATCGACCTGGGTGCTGATCAAGGATCTCGAGCAGGAAGCCTGTTTCGTACTGATGTTCTGGGCGTTGGCCATAATGGGGTACAAAGGTCGCGAAATCCTCCGCGAACGGGACTTGCTGGATATCGACCTCGTTCCGATTGCCGAGGGGATGCGAATACTGCCGGAAGATACGCGCGAGTTTGCGCGCCAGATCGAGGCGCTGCCGGACGATCACCAAAACATGCTGTTGCCGCGCTCGCTGAAGAACTTCCTGTAGAAGTCGGGGTTGTCGATGCCGGCCACCTCCCGCAAGCGCGCCCGATCGAGCAGCTCGGCGCTGAAGTAGCCGGCGAAGGCGGCCTTCTCCGCCGCCGTCAGCGCTCTGGCCAGTGGCCGCTGGCGCTCCTCGAGCTCCAGTAGCCAGCCGGTGGCCTGGCGCTCGAGGAGGCCGAGCTCCTCGGGTGTCAGCTCCTGGTAGGTTGGCTGAGCGTCGGCCGGAACGGAATAGGCGAGCATCACGGGTAGGATCATGGCGGCGAGTCGATCCACGACGCCGAGATTAGCGGTTGACGGCTGCCGGTGAAAGACCATCGGGAACCCGAGCCGCTCGGCGGCGTATAAGCAAGGGGCACCGCCGCCCGGCGCTTCACTGTCCGACCCTTACCCACCGTTGAAGATCCGAACCCAGCTCGTTCTCGCCCTCTTCCTTCTGGCGGTCGTGCCGCTGGCCGGCATCGTGCTCTACAGCTACGTCTCCTCGCGGCAGGCGGTGCGAGAGGCGGTCGAGCAGGATGCCGCCGAGCTGACGCGCGAGATGGAGGAACGGGTCGCCGAGATCGGTCTGGATCTCAATCGTCGCTTCGAGCGGGTCGGCGCCATGCCGGTGTGGCGCAGCCTGGCCGCGGAGTCCGACGAGCGCGACAGCGCCGTGGGCATGGTCCTCTCCGAGCTCGGCGAGGTGGCGCCGCTGTTGCGATCGCTCGAGTTCGTGCCCGCCGAGGCGCCAACCGCGGAGCCGCCACCGCCGGCCGAGCCGGCCGGCCGGCCCATCGTGATTCCCGCCCCGCCCCCGCCGCCCGGCCGACGACCCCCGCAAGCCTGGGTGATCGATTTCTCCAAGGCGATGGAGAGCCTGGAGGAGGAGATGGCGGTCGAGCTGCCCGCGGGTTTGCGCAAGCGCATCCTCTCGGGGCTCAGGATCGGCTCCGAGGAGGTGCGCAAGTTCTCTCTGCAGATCGCCAAGGACTTCGAGCTGAACGCCGAGGACCTGGAGAAGCAGATCGAGGCGATGGCGCTGCGGCTGGAGGAGAACGAGGAGCGCCGGGCACAGCTTCAGGCCCAGGCGCGCGAGCTGCAGAGCCGCGCCATGGCGTCGCACCGCGACTACCTGCGCCACCGCGAACGCACTCACTCGTCGACCCATGTCGAGATGCCGGTCGAGGTGGAGGTGCCGATCCGCGAGCGCGGCGAGGTGGTCGGCCGGTTTCGCGCCCAGATCAGCCCCAGCGAGATCCTCTATCGCGTGCTCAGCCGCACCCGCCGTGACCAGGGGGAGATCCCCTTCGCCATCGACCAGACCGGCAACCTGGTCACCCTCGGCGACGAGGACCGGGAACAGCTCGAGGCGCTGCCCGTCGGCGACATCGCCGGCGGCGATGAGGTGCCGGCCGACATCATGAGCAACTGGGTCGTCGTCACCCGCCAGGAGCCCACCAGCGGCCTCACCTTCGGTATCGCGCGGCCGATCCGCGAATCCCTGGAGCGCATCAGGACGGCGTCGGCGCGCAACTTCGGCTACGGCATGGCGCTGATCGGCCTCGCCCTGATCGGCATCTTGCCGCTCTCGCGGCGCATGACTCACGGCCTGCAGGCGGTGACCGAAAGCGCCGAGAGGGTCGCCCGGGGTGACCTCAAGACTCGCGTGCCGGTGGCCGGCAAGGGAGAGATCGGCCAGCTCGCCAACGCCTTCAACCGGATGGCCCACGACCTGGAGCGCAACCAGGAGAAGCTGGTCGAAGAGGTGCGGCTGCGACACGACCAGGAGGTCCGCCGGGAGCTGCTCGAGGTCGAGTACCAGCGCAAGACGGCGGAGCTCGAGGAGGCAAGGCGCTTTCAGCTGTCGCTCCTGCCCCGCCAGCTGCCCGAGCATCCGGACTACGAGGTGGCGGTGGCGATGCGCACCGCCACCGAGGTCGGCGGGGACTACTACGACTTCCGGATCGCCCCGGACGGCGCCCTGGTGGCGGCGGTGGGCGACGCCACCGGTCACGGCGCCCGGGCCGGCACCATGGTGACGGTGGTCAAGAGCCTGTTCTCCGCCCACCCCCCCGAAGGCCAGCTTGGCGGCTTCCTGAGCGAGGCCAACGAGACGGTCCGCAAGATGAAGCTGGGGCGCATGGCGATGGCGCTCTGCCTGGCGCGCTTCGAGAACGGTCGCATGACCTTCTCCTCGGCCGGGATGCCGCCCGCCCTGCTGCGTCGCGCCGGCAACGGCCAGGTGGAGGAGCTGGCGTCACCGGGCATGCCGCTGGGCGGCCTGGCCGACGGCTACGAGGAGCTGGAGGTCGATCTGGCCTCTGGTGACTTCGTCGTTCTGATGTCCGACGGGCTGCCCGAGCTGCCCGACTCCGACGGTGAGCCTCTGGGTTACGACCGGGTGAGCCAGGTGGTGGCCGACGCTCCGGCCAGCACGCCACAGCAGCTGATCGACGCCCTGCTCCGAGCCGCCGAGAACTGGGCCGGCAAAGGCCCACCGAACGACGACATCACCTTCGTCGCACTGCGGGTGCGGTAGCGGCCCCGTGAAGCATGCTCTCTGAGGTCAACTTTCTCGCCGTCGTCGCGGCGGCGTTCGCCCCCATGGTGATCGGCGCGATCTGGTACGGCCCGCTGTTCGGCAAGCCGTGGATGAGCGCCCACGGCTACACCCCGGAACGCCTCGAGGAGATGAAGAAGGGGATGGGCAAGGCCTACGGCCTGTCGTTCGTCTGCTATCTGGTGATGGCCACGGTGCTGTCGATCCTCATCGCCTGGCTCGGAGCGGCCAACCTATGGACCGGTGTCTGCCTGGCGTTCTACTGCTGGCTCGGCTTTGCCGCCACCATCGGACTGACCTCGCATCTGTTCTCGGACAAGAAAACCGCGGCCTACCTGATCGACGTCGCCTACCAGCTGGTCTACATGCTGGTGATGGGCGCCGTCCTCGGGGCCTGGAGGTAGCCATGACGAAACCACCCGACCAGCGAGGCGGCCTCGATCGCCGTCGTTTCCTGGCCTTTTTCGCCGCTCTGGGCTTGGCCGGCACATCCCTACCGAGTCGTCTGTGGGCGGCTGCCGGAAACGGCCCCATCACCAAGAAGATCCTGGCTCGGGCGGAGCAGATGGCCGGTCTCGAGTTCACCGACGGCGAGCGCGAGCTGATGCTCGACGGCCTCAACGACCTGCGCGAGGACTACGCCAAGCTGCGCCAGGTGAGGCTCGACAATTCGGTGCCGCCGGCCTTCCGCTTCGACCCGCACATCGAGAGGCCGCCCTCGGGCCCAGGCCGCGGGGCGCGGCCCTGGCTGCCGCCCACCGAGAGGCCGGCCGCGGCCGAGGA
>CALZJC010000374.1 GCA_945787525.1 Thermoanaerobaculia bacterium
AGGCCGGCAGGTCGACGGTGTTGGCCTGGTCGGTGAAGCGCTTGCCGCCGTAGAAGTAGCTGGCGAAAAACCTCCAGGGACCGGTGGTGTAGGACGGCCGGAAGTTGAAGATCTCCTTCGGGATCCGGCGCACCTGCTTGCCCGAGAAGTCAGTCCGCTCGATCTGCCCGGTGTCAGGGTTGAACACGTTCTGGACGAAGTTCGCGAACTCGGGCTCCTGATAGGTGCCGGTGAAGCTCAGCTGCCAGCCCGGGGCAGGCGCCCAGATGACCTCGGCCTCGATGCCGATGGTCTCGGTGTCGGCGAAGCGCACGAACCGGGTCAGGTCGCCCGTCGCCGGGTCGATCTGCTCGTCCTCGAAGCGCACGTTGTCGAACTTGCTCTGGAAGATCGAGGCGAAGACGCCGACCTTGGGCTTCGAGACCTTGATGCCGCCCTCGATCTGGAAGACGTCCTCTACGTCGCCCTTGGTGGTCGGGTTGAAGGTCCACTGCTCGAAGTCCGGCATGCGGAACGCGTCCGCCACCCGCGCGAACAAAGCGGTGGTGGCGTTCAAGCTGTAGTTGGCGCCCACCGACCAGGCCGTCTCGTTGAAGTCGTAGTTGTACGGCGTGTACTGTCCCGTGCCCCACGAGATGCTGTCGTCGGCGAGGATCGGCACGTCGATGCCGGCGTCCGCCAGCGTGTCGGAGAGGTCGAAGTCCTGGGCCTGCTCCGAGACGCCGCTGAACTCGGCCTGCTCGAAGCGGAAGCCGAGGTCGAGACGCAGCTTCTCGTTGACCTGCCACTCGTCGTTGACGTAGAGGGCGGTCAGCCAGCCGTTGTGCGAGGCGTTGACATAGAGGTCGCCCCAGGAGACGACGCCGTTGCCGGTTGCCTGGCCCACCAGGTTGCCGCCCGCGTCGAGCAGCTCGAGGTCTAGCAGCCGCGGGGCGTCACGCACCTCGGCCAGGATGGTGTTGAAGGTCCAGAACTCGTTGGCCGAGTAGTCGCTGAAATAGAGACCGGCGGTGACGTTCATGTTGTCGGTGGTCTTGGTGATCCGCAGGTCGTTGACGAAGTTGTCCAGCGGCTTGTCGACGAACCACCAGCCGACCTCGGCCACCAGGCCGTTGCCGTTGGCGGAGGCGGGGTTGAAGGCCTCACCGGGGAAGTTGGTGTAGACGTAGTTGGTGTCCACGGCGCCGAAGTTGCCGAGATAGCTCTCGGCGTAGAGCGTCGCGTCGAACGGGTTCGAAAGCGAGAAGATGGCGTTGAACTGCACATCCGCGTCCATGTAGCGCCAGCGGTCGCTGATCGACCAGCCGCCGCCCAGGTCCAGGTCGACCTCGCCACCCACCTGGAAGAGCTGCGGGTGCATGCCGTCCTTCAGGTTGTACTCCTGCACGTCGCCAAACGGCGGCGTCGGGATCTTGAAGCGCGCCATGTCGTTGGAGGTCATGGTGCCGTAATTGGGGTCGAAGCCGGGCACGGCGGCCGGGCTGCTCGGGTTCTGCAACGGGATCGGCAGGTAGAAGATGTTGCGCTCGTCCATGTACTTGGCGTTGAAGTTGACGAAGCCGTTGTCCAGCAGCCGCGTCAGGCTGAAGCGCACCTGGCCGCCGCGGTTGGCCGGGAAGTCCGGGTCGCGTATCCCCTTGTCGAAGCGGTAGAAGCCGCCGACGTTGAACCGCCAGTCGTCGAACAGCGGCCCACCGTAGTTGACGTCGGTGCGGAACAGGTCGTAGTCGCCGACGGTGATCTTCACCGTGCCCTCGGGCACCTCGCCGCCGCGCTTGGTGACGAAGTTGATGATGCCGCCGGGCGCGTTCGAGGCGAAGATCGAGGCCGAGCCGCCGCGCACCGCCTCCATCACCTCCACCGTGTCGTCGATGCGGAACAGCAGGTCGATGTTGGTGAAGGCCAGCTCGGGCGACTCGTAGACCGGCAGGCCGTCCTCGTGCATCGCCACGTAACGGAAGCCGCCGTCCTGCGGGATGCCGCGGGCGAACAGGTTGTTGCCGCCCTCACCGCCGGAGCTCTCGGCCCAGAAGCCGGGGATCACCTCGAGCATCTGGGTGGTGCTGAGCGGCGCTTTGGTGGAGATCTCCTCGGCGTCCATGGTCGTGATGGCGACGCTGGATTCGAGCTTGGACATGGGGTTCGTCGTACCGGTGACGACGATCGAGTCCATGTTCAACAGGTCGAGCTCGAGGGTGAAATCGACCGTCTCACTGCCACCGCCAGTGACGGTCACCTGACCGACATCCGGCTTGAAGCCCTCGAGTGAGGCCGTGACCCGGTAGTCGGTGGCAGGTACTCCCTTGAAGCAGTACTTGCCCTCGACGTCGGTGACGGCGACGAAGCCGGTGCCGAGCAGGATCACCGTCACGCCGGGCAAAGGATCGCCGTTGACGTCGGTGACCGTGCCGCACACCGATCCCTCCTGTGCCTCGGCGGCGAGCGGCAGGAGGAGCACTCCCATCGCCAGCGCCAAGGCGAGTTGCCAGAACTTCCCTCGCATACAGGTCCTCCTTTCTGCCGGGCGACCTGGAACGCGGCATCGAGCCGCGCACGCACACCCGCCCAGGCGGAAGCATGGAACGATAGAGCCGTGCTGGAGCATCGGCCGGGTGGAAGAGACTCACGGGGCGGGCTGGCGGGTGGCGCCGGGAGCCCGTCTGGTCCACGAGTCTAATTATTCAAAGCGAGACTACGCGGGGCCGTGAGGACCTGCCACACCCCAACGGGCGGGCGGATTCTTGAATCCGGCGCCCGGGCGCTGGTTCAATTCCCTGGATCTCGGCAGGCGGGCGGGCGTCTTGTTACTCTCAGAGCCAGCGAGAGGCTCCGATGTTCGACAACCTGAGACGCGACACGCGGCGGCTGCGCGAGATCAAGAAGAAGCCGTTCCCGTTCTACGTCCTCGAGTCGCTGCTGTTCGAGAACGGCTATCAAGCCGTACTTGCCTACCGCCTGGCCGCCTGGTTCAAGCACCGGAGGATCCCGGTCCTCGGGCCGCTATTCGCGCGGCTGGGCCTCTTCATCACCGGCGTCGACATCTCTCCCGGGGCGGTCATCGGGCCCGGGCTGCGGGTCAGCCACGGCACGGGTATCGTCATCGGCAACGGCGTGCGCATCGGCGACGACGCTCTGCTGCTGCACCAGGTCACCCTCGGCGCGGCCAGCGACCGGCGGATCGGCGACATGCCGACCGTCGGCGACCGGGTCTTCATCGGCGCCGGTGCCAAGATCATCGGTGGCGTCACGGTGGGCGACGATGTCTTCATCGGCGTCGACGCGGTGGTGACGGACGACGTGCCGAGCCAGAGCAAGGTCACCTGCTCCGCCGGCGTCGACGTGGTGACCCAGTCGAGGTAGTCCTGCTGACCGCAAGTCGGGGCACGCACCCCGTACCTGCGGCCAGCAGGACTACCTCGACCCGCTTTGATCCAGGATCTGCTGCGCGGCCTCTTCGCCGCTGACGAACGACTCGTCCGTCCACTGGTAGCCCCAGCGGCCGTAGCGGCCGCAGGTGGCGATGCCGATCTCTTCGAGATAGCCGAGCACCGTCCCCAGGGCGGCCGGCCGATCGTGGTCGAAGATGACGTTGGCGTAGGGAACCAGGGCGGCGTTCCGGTGCAGGATCCGGTCGTTCTCACGCAGCAGGCCGCAGCGGCGAAGGTCGCGGATGACCGGCTCGATGCAGGCCTCGGGCCGGCGGTCCAGCGGCCGGTACTTGGCCGAGTAGTAGACCTCGGCCTGTATGCTCCCGGCTCCCGGCGGCACGTTGTTGGGTGAGAGCAGGTGGGGGAAGCTAAATCGGGTGAAGAAGAAGTCGTCGTCGTAGAAGTAGGTCCAGTGGCA
>CALZJC010000375.1 GCA_945787525.1 Thermoanaerobaculia bacterium
CGATCGCACATTCGAGTCGCGGGACGGCATCTTCGCCGGGCGCCGGGGCGCTCAGCCAGGGGTCGGGTTTCCCGACTCGACCTGCGGCTCCTCGAAGGGCCCAGTTATCGCTGGACCGTCGAAGCGCGCTCCGCCTGAAGGACTGTACCAGCTCTGGCGTCGCACCTCAAGCGCAGCTTCTCGGGCTGGACCACGCCAATCGGGGAGGCGGTATCGGCGGACTGCTCCCGCCCTTCCCATCGAGCTGCCGGTCGAGGGCTACAATCCGACGCGTGGACCTGGATCGTTGGCGCAGGATCGAAGAGGCCCTCGATCGGCTCTTCGCGCTCGAAGAGACGGTCGATCTCGCCGCCACCGTGCGCGAGCTCTGTCCGGACGATCCTGAGATTCATCAGCAGGTGCTCGAGCTCGCTCAGGCCGCTCGGCGGCCGACCGGGCCGTTCGCGGCGCCACTCTCCAAAGAGGCCCCGGATCTTCTCGGCGAGCTCCAGTCGTTTCTGGACCGGCCGGATCCAGCAGGCGACGGTGATCGGTTCATCGGGTCCTACCGCCTTCTCGATCTCCTCGGACGAGGCGGCATGGGGGTGGTCTACCTGGCCGAGCGCGCTGACCAGCAGTTCGAGAAGCAGGTGGCGATCAAGCTCATGCCGCACGGTCTCGAGACCCCGGAGATGGAGCGCCGGTTCCGCATCGAGCGTCAGATCCTCGCGGATCTCGAGCACCCCGATATCGCGCGGCTGCTCGATGGCGGGGTCACCGACGAGGGCTATCCCTACCTGGTGATGGAGCTGGTCGACGGGCGACCGATCGATCTCTACTGCCGCGAGGAGGGCCTCGGATTGAAGGAGCGCCTGCGGCTCTTCCGCGCGGTCTGCTCGGCGGTCCAGTTTGCGCACCAGAGACTCGTCGTCCACCGCGACCTCAAGCCGAACAACATCCTGGTGACCGGCGAAGGCCAGCCAAAGCTGCTCGACTTCGGGGTCGCCAAACTGGTCGTAGCTGAGGGTGGCGAGCCTGCCGGGGGCAGCACGGTGTTCCAGCCACGCACGCCGGGCTACGCCTCGCCGGAGCAGCTGGCGAACCGCCCGGTATCGACCGCCACGGACGTCTACTCGCTGGGGGTGGTTTTATACCACCTGCTGACCGGCCGCGCGCCGCATCGGCTGGAGGGACTGTCTCCTGGCGAGACCGAGGCGGCCGTCAGCGGCCAGCCCGTGGCTCTCCCCAGCCTGGCCGCAGCGGAGGCGGCCCATGATCCCGGCACCTTGGACGTCCTGCCCCGTTCGTGGGGCCGGCGGCTGCGCGGCGATCTGGACAACATCCTCCTCAAGGCACTGGCCAGGGATCCCGCCAGGCGTTACCCGATCGCCGAGCAGCTGGGCGACGACCTCGGCCGCTACCTCGAGGGTCTGCCGGTCCGCGCCCGCCGGCCCACCCGCGCCTACCGGGCGCGCAAGTTCGTCTCGCGCCACAGGTTCAGCGTGGCGGCGGCGGCACTCGTTCTGCTGTCGATCGCAGGCGCCCTCATCGGTGTGACATCGCAGGCGGAGCGAGCCCGGGTCGAGGCCCAGCGGGCCACGCGGGTCGCCGGACTCCTCTCGGGCCTGTTCGCCGATGCCGACCCCTACGAGGGCACCGCGCGGGAGATCACGGTGCCGGAGCTGCTCGACCGTGGCGAGGCCCGCATTCGCCAGGAGCTCGCCGCAGAGCCGGACATCCGCAGCGATCTGCTCCAGATCCTCGGCCAGGCCCACAACGGCCAGGGGCTCTATGAGCGGGCGATCGGGCTCCATCGCGAGGCCCTGGAGGAGCGGCGACGACTCTTCGGCGACCACGATCTACGGGTTGCCGAATCGATGTTGGGCCTCGGGTCGGCTCTCCAGGGCCGCGGCGCCTACGACGAGGCCGAGCCTCTCTACCACGAGGCGCTCGCCATCGCTCGCCGCGAGGCCGGCCCGGAGTCCGCCGAGGTGTCGGACCTGCTGCTACAGCTGGGACTGCTCAACAGCTCCCGGGGCGACTACGACCGCGCGCTGGAGCTCTTTCACGAGTGTTTGCGCATTCGCCGGCAGCTGGCCACCGGCCCCGACTACGACGTAGCGATCGCACTGAACTACGTTTCGGGGACCCTCGACCATCTGGGCCAGGATGAACGGGGCCTGGAGCTGCTGCGCGAGGCGCTCGATCTGACCGAGCGCACCGTAGGAGAGGAGCACCCCACGGCAGGCGCGATGCGCCACAACCTGGCGCTCCGTTCGCATACCGCCGGCGATTTCGACACCGCGGAGGAGTCGTATCGCCGGGCGCTCGAGATCCACGAGCGCAAGCTGGGCGCTGAGCATCCGGAGACCGCGAACACGCTCATGATGCTGGGCAGGGTGCTGGTGGATCGAGGCGACTTCGCGGGGGCGGGCGAGTTCGTCGAGCGGGCAGCAGCGATCAACCGCGAGCTCGAGCCGTCCAACTTCAACCGCATCGCCGCCGAGCTCAACCTCGCCACCGTCTACCGCGAGGTCGGCCGGCTGGCAGAGGCGGAGGAGCTCTATCGCAGCGGGGTCTCGAGGCTGGAAGAGCTGGTCGGCGTGGACCATGGCGTCGCCGCGCGGGTTCGCAGCCTCCTGGCGTTCACGTTGCACGCGCGGGGCGAGCCCACCGCGGCGGAGCCCATCCTCCGTCGCGCCCTCGAGATCCAGCGCGATCCCGCCACGATCCCGAACCACCTGGCAGAGACTCTGGTCGGCCTGGGGAGCCTGCTGTGCGACCTGGGCCGGGCGACAGAGGCACTGCCCTTCCTCGAAGAGGCGCTCGAGATCCGCGAGCGGGTCCAACCGGCAGGCAACTGGCAGATCGCCGAGGCCCGCCTGGAGCTCGGCGCGGCGCTGCTGGCCGAAGGTCGTGTCGCCGAGGCCGAAGGCCTGCTGCGATCGGGATACGATGGGCTGAGCGGAAGCTCACCCGCCAACAGTCGCCGGCTGCGCCGCGGTGAGCGTTTTCTCGCCCGGCTGGATGCGACTCGGACCGCTGGCTGAGCAGGGCTCGTCCATGCCGAGAGAGCAGATCACCGAGCTCCTGATCGCCCACCGCGGGGGCGACGCCGAGGCCTTCCAGAAGCTGGTGCCGCTGGTCTACGACGACCTGCGGCGCATCGCCGGCCAGCAGCTCGCCCGCCTCCGCTTCGGCGACACCCTGAACACCACGGCGCTGGTCCACGAGGCCTATCTCAAGCTGCTCGACCAGACCCGGATCGACGTCGAGGACCGCGCCCACTTCTTCGCCGTGGCGGCGCGGGCGATGCGGCAGATCATCATCGACTACGCGCGCCGGCGCAGCGCCGAGAAGCGCGGCGCCGGGCGCCCGGCGGTCTCCCTCGACAGCGTCCAGATCGGCGTCGAGGAGCAGGCCGAGACGCTGCTGGCGATCGACTCCGCCCTCCACCGGCTGAGCCAGCTCAACGAGCGCCTCACCCGGGTCGTCGAGTGCCGCTACTTCGCCGGCCTCTCCGAGCAGGAGACCGCGGACGCCCTCACCGTCTCCTTGCGCACGGTCCAGCGCGACTGGATGAAGGGCAAGGCCTGGCTGCGTCAGGAGCTGGCGGGCTAGCGCCTGACCAGCGGAGCCGCGTCGAGCCCGGCCCCATGCGAGCCGCCCTCGCGATCGCTAGGACGAGTGCCGAGTGATGTGTTAGCATCAGATGCATGCGCACCACTCTGAACATCGCGGAAGACGTTCTCCATGCCGTCAAGGAGCGGGCCCGCCGCGAGAAGCGCCCGGTGGGTGACGTGCTCTCGGAGCTGGCGAGAGAGGGATTGCTGCATGGCAGGGGTGCTGGGGAGATCGCCGAAGGGG
>CALZJC010000376.1 GCA_945787525.1 Thermoanaerobaculia bacterium
TGCTGAGCTACGGGTTGCTGTGCGAGATGGGCCTCGAGACCCATTCGATATTCGTCAACGAATCGGGGCGCCACTGGTTCACGGCCCGGAACGCCTACCGGCACCTGCACCACGAGACCCCGGCGACCACGTCGCGGGTCTGGACCTCTTCCGATCGCGTCTTCTCCTGGATGTTGCGGCATCTGCCGTTCGTTCGCCCGGATCACGCTCGAGTGCGCGCCGATGAGTATCCGATTCGGCTCTGGACCGTGGCGGTGTTCCTCTTCGGGGCCCTGCCGGTGCTGCGAGCGAGGCGCATCGGTCGGATCGTGATCGGTGACGAGCACGACACGACCCGTCGAACGCGGCACGAGGGGATCACCCACTACGATGGCCTCTACGATCAAAGCCGCTACTTCGACCGCGCGTTGACGCGCTATTACGGGCGCAAGGGATGGCCGCTCGAGCAGTTCTCGCTGTTGCGGCAGATGTCGGAGCTGCTGATCCAGAAGACCCTCGCGCAACGGTATCCGGATCTGCTCCGACACCAGGTGTCGTGTCACGCGACGCACATCGAGCACGAGCGGACGTTGCCCTGTGGCCGCTGCGAAAAATGCCGGCGCATCGTCGGGATGTTGACCGCGGTCGGCGCTGATCCCGAGACGTGCGGCTACATCCCGGAGCAGATCGAGATGTGTCTCGAGCGGCTGGCGCAGGAGGGCGTGCACCAGGAGTCCGCCGGCGCCGAGCAGCTCGCCTGGATGCTGGCGCAGCGGGGGGCTCTGCCGGAGGGACCCGGGGAGCTCGGTCGGCCGCGCCAGAGGAAGGAGATCCTGCAGCTCCGATTCGATCGCCGGGTCTCGCCCCGGGAGACGGTGCCCGGCGATCTCCAGGCACCGCTCTTCGCTCTGCTGCTGGCGCATGCCGACGGCGCCGTCGAGAGGACGGGGCGGGTCTGGTCTCCCTACCACGGGCTCGGCCGTCCGGCGCGACCGGAGGACGGCGGCTCGAGCTCGGTCCTGCTCGGTGAGATGACCTGGCTGCAGGCGAAATCGAGGTTCGGCGAGACCGACATCGTGCTCCTGCCGGTGGGCGCCATCGAGCAGCACGGACCGCACCTGCCGCTCGACATCGACGGCTGGGACGCCGAATACCTCTGCCGTGAGGTGGCCGTGCGCTGCCGCGATCCGAAGCCACTGGTCCTGCCGCTCATCCCGTATGGTGTCTCCTATCACCACGACGACTTTCCGGGGACCCTCAGCGTGGGGCCGGACACGCTGGCGCAGTTCGTCTACGAAGTCGGCATGGCCGCAGCGAGGCATGGGGTGAGGAAGTTCGTGATCGTCAACGGGCACGGCGGAAACGCTCCGGCGCTGCAGCTTGCGGCACAGAAGATCAACCGCGACGCGAGAATATTCACCTGCGTCGATACCGGCGAGACCAGCGATACGGATATCGACGCCATCGCCGAGACGCGCAACGACGTCCATGCCGGTGAGATCGAGACCAGCACGGCGCTCGCGACTCGTCCTCACCTGGTGGACGAGAGCCTGCTCGAGCCGTCGGTGCCGGAGTTTTCGAGCCGCTACCTGGAGTTCTCGTCTGCCTCCAGCGTCGAGTGGTACGAGCACACGGCGAAGATCTCCGAGTCGGGGGTTCTAGGGGATCCGACCAAGGCCAGTCGCGAGAAGGGCGAGCGGATGTGGCAGCTGATGATCGGTCACCTGGTGCGCTTTGTCGAGATGCTCAAGGACATGAGCCTCGACGAGATCATCGAGAATCGGCACTGAGGGTGGGGGATGAAGATCCGCCGCGTCGAGTACCGGGTCGAAGCGTTGGCGCTTCGCGAGCCGTACGTCATCGCCTACGAGAAGCTCGAGCGAGTCGAGAACGTCTTCGTCCGTCTCGAGACGGGGCGCCTGACCGGGCACGGCTGCGCGGCGCCGGATCTCGAGGTCACGGGAGAGACCGCGGCGACCGTCACCCGCGCCCTGGACGAGGTCGCCGAGCCGATTCTCGTCGGCAGCGACCCGCTGGACCGGGCTCGCCTGCTGGCCGAGCTGGAGCCGCTGCTGGCGGAGCATCCATCGGCGCTTGCGGCGGTCGATCTGGCGCTGCACGATCTGTTGGGCAAGGCGGCGCAGCTGCCGCTCTGGAAGCTGCTCGGCGGCTATCGCGATCGCGTGGAGACGAGCGTCACCATCGGTATTCTGCCCCTCGAGGAGACGGTGCGGGCGGCTCGGGAACGAGTCCAGGAGGGCTTTCGCAATCTGAAGCTCAAGGGGGGACGGGACGTCGGCGACGACATCGGGCGCGTCCTCGCGGTGCGAAAAGCGGTGGGGGAGGGGATCGGTCTGCGTTTCGACGCCAACCAGGGATACTCGGTCGGCGAGAGCCTGCATTTCGTCGCGGCGACCGGCGCCGCCCGTCTGGAGCTTTTCGAGCAGCCGACCGCGAAGGACCGGCCCGACCTGTTGGGTCAGGTCACCTCCAAAGTGGACCTTCCGGTCATGGCGGACGAGAGCCTGCTCTCGGCGCGCGATGCCTTCCGACTCGGCGGCGAGGGCCTGGTCGACCTGGTGAACATCAAGCTCATGAAAGTCGGCGGAATCGCCCGGGCTCAGCGGGTCGACGCGGTGGCGCGGACGGCTCGAATGGAGTCGATGGTAGGTTGTATGGACGAGTCGGCGCTGGCGATCGCGGGCGCCCTGGCCTTTGCCCTGGCCAGCCCCAACGTCGCCTATGCCGATCTCGACGGCCACCTGGACCTGGTCGGCGATCCGGCGGCCGGCTCGCTGAAGCTTGCCGAAGGCTGCCTGTACGGCCCGGACAAGGCCGGCTTGGGCGTCGAGCCCCTCTGACGGCAGGTCCGGCCCGCATGCCTTTAGATCGTTAGCGAATGAAGAAGGTCCTGGAATGCTCGGTTGGCGGCTTCTGGTCGCACGGTTGCGTGACTCATGGCGCGGCCCTCGCCTTCTACGCCCTGTTCGTGCTTGTGCCGGTGCCGATTTTCGCGGTTTCGGCAGCCGCGACCCTGGTCGGTGGCGATCTTGCGCGCGCCGAGGTTGTCGAGGTGCTACGCGCCCTGGCCGGAGATCAGATGGCGGCAACTCTGGCCGAGGCTCTCGACACCTCCGGCGAGCTGACCAGCTGGCGCGGAGCGGCGCTGTTCGGCCTGGCCGCGTTGGTTTTTGGCGCGACGGCCTTTTTTGTCGAGCTTCAGGACACGCTCAACGAGATCTGGGGTGTCCCCGCGGAGCCCTTCGAGTGGGGGCGGTTCGTGCGCTCTCGCCTGGTTTCTTTCGTGATGGTGGCCGCCTCGGGAGGGGCCCTGCTGGTGCTGACGCTGGGCGGCGCGTTGGCGCGAGGGTTCGGTGAGAGGCTGAGGGCCCTGCCCTGGGCTCCGGCGTCGGGGTTTGGCGCGGGAACCCTGCTGATTGCCTTCCTGGTGATGGCTGCACTGCTCAGCCTGGTGTTCCGCTATGTGCCGAACGCAGGGGTCTCGTTTCGAGAGGTCTGGCTCGGCTCTCTGGCCACCGCCCTGCTGCTGGTCTGCGGCAACGAGTTGATCGGTCTATATCTGCGGCACACCCGCCTGGCGACGGCCTACGGTGCTGCCGGGTCGTTGGTCCTGACGCTGACCTGGATCTACTATTCGGCGCTCGCCTTTCTCTTTGGCGCCGAGCTGACCCGCTGTCTGGGCGCAGCGAGCTCGGCGGGGCCATCGGTCGGACGCTCGGTCGATGCATCGCTGGACGGGGGAAGCCGCCGGGGTGGCTAGGCGCAGCCTCCTCGTCGCCGCGATCCTGACAGCCGCGACGGCTGT
>CALZJC010000377.1 GCA_945787525.1 Thermoanaerobaculia bacterium
CGAGCTCGATCTCGACCCGGGTGCCGTGCGCGGTCTCCCACTCCACCTCGATGTCCTTGCGCACCACCGGCTGGTTGCGCCGGGTGTCGATCACCAGCTCGAACCGGTGCGCCGGCCGGCGGCGCGACGTGCGGCTCTCGATCACCACCGGCATGCCGGTGGTCAGCTGGCCGTACATGCCGGCGGCGCTGATCCCGATGCCCTGCTGGCCGCGGCTCTGGCGCAGCCGATGGAACTTGGAGCCGTAGAGCAGCTTGCCGAAGATGCGCGGGATCTGCTTCCTGACGATGCCCGGGCCGTTGTCGGTCACCCGCACCCGGTAGCGGTTCTCGGCCACCGCCTCGACCGCCACTTCCAAGGCCGGCAGGATGCCCGCCTCCTCACAGGCGTCCAGCGAGTTGTCGACCGCCTCCTTGATCGTCGTCAGCAGCGCCTTGGTCGGGCTGTCGAAGCCCAGCAGGTGGCGGTTCTTGGTGAAGAACTCGCTGACCGAGATCTCGCGCTGCTGCGCCGCCATCGAACGGGCGGTGGCGCGGCGGCGGGTGGGCTTGCTGTCGGCGCTGTTCTTGGTGGCCATGGCGGCTCGCGAAGGCTACCGGGAGGCGCCGGCGATTTCCACCGGTGTCCGAACGTGGCTGCCCAGTGGCGTCGTCTGATCAGCGTCGTTTCCCTGGAAGAGGTGCGACTCGGTCTCGCTTGGCGGCCGAGTCGCCGCGTAGAGGCCTGGTTCGAGCGCTTTCTGGCTGAAGACTGCGTGGTGCACACCAGCTCTCGGTGGTCACTCGCAACCTGCGCGACTTCGAGGGCTGCGGCGTGCCGCTGCTGGACCCCTGGCGCAGCGAGCCTGGGCAGCCCGCGTAACCGGGTAGGCTGCGCCACCGCCTGCCCGGGTATTCCGATCCCGACCCCGGCGCACCATCATCGGATGACGGAGCGGAGCACCGCTTCGCCAGACCCGGCGGCCCGCTCGGCCGCCCGCCGAGGAGGGGCGTAGATGGTCGAGATCCGCATCCATGGGCGTGGAGGTCAGGGCGGCGTAACGCTGGCCAAGCTGATCGCATCCACCCGGTTCCTCGAGGGCGATTCGGTCCAGGCGTTCGGCCTCTACGCGGCCGAGCGCTCCGGGGCGCCTATCCAGGCGTTCTGCCGCTACAGCGGCGAGCCGATCACCAACCGCAACCTGATCTACGAGCCGGACCACGTGGTGGTGCTGGACCCGACGCTGATCGGCCCGGCGATCATGGACGGCTTGAAGCCGGGTGGCTGGATCCTGCTCAACAGCGCCGAGCCGTTGGAGCGGCTGGCCGCCGACTATCCCGGCTACCGCCTGGCCAGCGTCGACGCCAGCGCCATCGCGCGGGCCAACGGCCTGGGCACCGAGAGCGTGCCGATCGTCAACACGGCGCTGGCCGGGGCCATGGGCCGCATCCTGGGCTTCGAGCTGGGGCAGGTCCTGGCGGGCCTCGAGCGCTCGGGTCTGGCCGGGCCCAACCTGGAGGCCGCCAGCCAGGCCTACGAGGCCGTCGCGGCGATGGGCGAGCCGAGCGCCGAGCGGCCGCAGCCCGCCGGGTCCAGGGCTGCGCCCCCGCCGGCACCCAGCATTCTCGACGGCGGCGCCGAGCTGCCCCGCATCCGCACCGGTCTGTGGGCGACGCGGCAGCC
The DNA here is from genome assembly GCA_945787525.1 of Thermoanaerobaculia bacterium. Lineage (GTDB taxonomy): Bacteria > Acidobacteriota > Thermoanaerobaculia > Multivoradales > JAHEKO01 > CALZJC01. Next base: position 1,663 of record CALZJC010000377.1, read on the forward strand.
CAAGCGCCAGGAGATGCTGCCGCCCTGCAACCATGTCTGCCCGGCGGGCAACGACGTGCGCGGCTTCCTCCAGGCGCTGGCGCGCGACGACGCCGACGAGGCGCTGGCGATCCTCCTGCGCACGTCGCCGTTCCCTGCCGTCTGCGGTCGGGTCTGCCCGGCGCCCTGCATGGAGCTGTGCAACCGGATCGAGATCGACGGCGCGGTCAACGTGCGGCAGCTCGAGCGCTTCGCCGGTGACCACGGCAAGGTGGCGATCGCGCCGGGGCCGCCGATCGACCGCAAAGTGGCGGTGGTCGGTTCGGGCCCGGCCGGTCTGACCGCTGCCTTCCACCTGGCGCGCGCCGGCTGCGCGGTGACGGTTTACGAAGGCCGGTCCGAGGCCGGCGGCCTGCTGCGCACCGGCATTCCCGGGTACCGGCTGCCCGACGATGTCGTTGACCGCGACATCGAGCGCATCCTCGCGCTGGGGGTCGAGATCGAGACCGGCGCGCGGATCGACCGCGAGCGCCTGGTGGAGCTCGCCCGCAGCCACGACGCCGTGCTGGTCGCCACCGGTCTGCAGGAGCTGCGCGGTCTGCGCCTGGGCATGGCCGAGGCGGAGGCGGTGGAGCAGGGCATCGACTTCCTCGAGCGCGTTCACGGAGAGGCGGTGCGGCTGGACGGCGAGGAGGTGCTGGTGGTCGGCGGTGGCAACACCGCCCTCGACGCCGCTCGTTCGGCGGTCCGGCTGGGCGCCGAGAGGGTGACGATCGTCTACCGCCGCAGCCTGCTCGAGATGCCGGCCATCCGGGAGGAGATCGCCGACGCCCTCGACGAAGGCGTCCGGGTCGAATGCCTGCTGCAGCCCGAGTCGGTGCGCCGCGACCCCGCCGCCGGCGACGGCCGGCCGCCGTTTCTGCTCAACTGCCGGTTGGTCGAGCTGGGCGAGCCCGACGACAGCGGCCGGCGCCGGCCGATCGTGATCGAGGGCTCCGACTTCGAGCTCCACTGCCATCGAGTGATCCTCGCCCTGGGTCAGTCGCCCGACCTCCAGGTCTTCCCGGAGGGCACCGAGGTGCGCGAGGGCGACCGCCTGCTGGGCATGCTCGAGACGCCGATCTTCGCGGTCGGCGACCTGGCCAACGCCGAGGGCACGGTGGCCGCGGCCATCGGCAGCGGCCGGCGGGCGGCCCTGCAGATCGTCGGCTCGCTCACCGGCCAGCCATTCGTCGATACCGGGCACGCGGTGACGGACGGGGACTACGACGCCGTGCGGGACGACGTGATCCAGGCAGACTCCCTGCGTCTACAACTCTTCGAGCGCCAGGCGGCGGCCAGCGGCGACAACCGCATGCCCTGGGCCCGGATATCCAATTTCGACGAGGTGCACTCGGGTCTCGAGAACGCCGGCGAGGCGAAGCGCTGCCTGTCGTGCGGCGGCTGCAACGAATGCGATCGCTGCGTCACCTACTGCCCCGAGGGCGTGCTCAAGCGGGTCGGGCACGAGTGGAAGTTCGACTACAGCTTCTGCAAGGGCTGCGCGGTCTGCGCCGCCGAGTGCCCGCGCAACGTCATCTTCATGAGCCATCTCTAGGAGACGGACCGATGAGCGTCCAACTGGTAACGGGCAACCACGCCGCCGGCTACGCCCTGAGCGCCGCCGGCGAGGCCAACCGCGGAGCCCGCGGCGCGGTCTGCGGCATCTACCCGATCACGCCGCAGACCGAGATCGTCGAGTACGTCGCCGGCTTCCCCTTCAGCCGCGGCCGGGTGGTGCCGGTGGAGAGCGAGCACAGCGCCATGGGCGTGTCCATCGGCGCCACGCTCGGTGGTGCGCGGGCGTTCACGGCGAGCACGTCGAACGGTCTGGCCTACATGACCGAGAACATCATGGTGGCCGGCTACTACCGGCTGCCGATCGTCATGGTGGCGGTCAACCGCACGCTGGGGCCGCCGTGGAACATCTGGGTGGATCAGGGCGACACCCTGATGCTGCGCGACTTTCCGTGGGTGCAGCTCTACTGCGAGAGCAACCAGGAGGTGGCCGACACGACGCTCCTGGCGTTCCGATTGGCCGAGGACCGGCGCATCCTGCTGCCGGTGATCGTCGCCATGGACGCCTTCATCGTCTCCCACACCC
>CALZJC010000378.1 GCA_945787525.1 Thermoanaerobaculia bacterium
CGGGCAGACTGAACTGGATCAGCTCACGCTGCATACCAAGGGTATCCTGATCGACGGCGAACGTATCTTCGTTGGCTCGCTGAATCTCGATCCACGATCGATCGATATCAACACCGAAATGGGCCTGCTGATCGACTCGCCTGAGCTCGGCGAGCGACTGATGAATGACGCCATAGAGCGAATGCCGAAGATCGCCTATCGACTGCAGCTGAATGAGAACGACAAGGTCACCTGGCACGCAACCATTGACGGCGAAGAGGTTGTGGAGACCACCGATCCACAAACTTCAGCGTGGCGGCGGTTTGCCGCATGGTTCTTGAAGATCGCTCCCGAGAACCAACTCTAGCGGCCCCGAGCAGCGGGAGATCGAGGAGCTCGAGCAGGAGTGGAAGCAGGCCGGTCAGCTGGCGGCGGAGGCTTTCGCTTAGACCTCGCTCAGACCTCGACGCTCTCCGTCCGGTCTGCACGTGAACTTTGACGGCAAGCCCATCAAGGATACGACTGGCGCGGACAATGCCGGCGGTCTGGCCCGCGGACTGAAACGCGGGGACAGGGTCGCCGAGGTGGTCCCCCCTCAAAACCCGCTCGTTTCTCCCTCGTTTCTGGGGATGTGTCCTCCGGTCGGGGGCCCCACGATATAGCTGCGGAACACCACCCCGGCGACCTGGGGCGACCTGAAGAGACAAACTCGATCGGGTCACCGAGGTCGCGAGCCCGCGCGCCACGGGCCAGATGAGAAGGTGCGCAAATACAACAGCATCCGATACTCGGTCTTTCGTCGCCATTCGAACTAGCGCCACTCGAGTCCAGCGAGGTCGAATCATGTCTACCGGCAACGCAGTCCTCAGCTTCACCAGATCCCGCGTCGGGTTTCTCTTCGTGCTGGCGCTCGTCATCACGGTGCTGTTCTTCTGGGTCATCAAGGGGTTCGTGCTGGCGTTGGTGCTGGCGGCGGTCTTTGCCGCCATCGCCCATCCGTTCCATCGCCGGCTCGCGGAGCTGCTAGGCGGGCGGACGGCCCTGGCCTCGTCGCTCACGGTTGTGCTGAGCCTGCTCCTGGTCTTCATCCCGCTGCTGCTGTTCATCGGCGTCCTGGTCGACGAGGCGGCCCAGGTCGCCGAGGCGGCGGGAGTCTGGATCGCCGAGGAGATGCAGGATCCGGGGCGGCTGCAGCGGCAGCTCGAGGCCCGCCCCGAGCTCCAGGAGCTCTTGCCCTACCAGGACGATATCCTCGACAATGCCTGAACCCTGGCCTCGAAGGCGGGGGCCTTCGTCGCGCAGGGATTTGCCGCCGACGCCAGCGGCTGCTGACCCTCTTCGTCATGCTGGTCGCGATGTTCAGCTTCCTGATCGACGGCCGGGAGCTGCTCGACGCGATCTTGCGGTTCACGCCGCTCTCGGCCGACGACAAGGAGCGCCTGATGGGGACCTTCGTTTCCGTCGGCCGCGCCACGCTCAAGGGAACGGTGATCATCGGCATCGTGCAGGGAGGCCTGGCGGGGCTGTCGTTCTGGGTTGCGGGCATCGAGGGAGCGCTGTTCTGGTCCGTGCTGATGGCGGTGCTGTCCATCGTTCCCGGCATCGGCTGCGCGCTGGTCTGGGTGCCCGCGGTGGTCTTCCTGGCGCTCAACGGACAGACCGTAGCCGCTGTCGGCGTCGGCCTCTGGTGCGCGCTGGTGGTCGGCACCATCGACAACGTGCTGCGCCCGATCCTGGTGGGCAAGGACACCGAGATGCCCGACCTGCTGGTGATGCTGACGACCCTGGGCGGACTGGCGCTGTTCGGCGCCGCCGGGCTGCTGCTCGGCCCGATCATCGGCGCGCTGTACGTCACGGTGTGGCGGATCTGGGGTAGCGCCATGGACGAGGCAAGCGTCGCTGCGCAAGCGTAGCGAAAGCTAGATCGACATGCCCCGCTGCCTCCGCCGGCCCATCCTGCTCGGGCTCGTCGTAGTCTGTGCCGGCGTGGCGGCGCTGGCGCAGGGGCCCGGGCCGACGGCGGTGACGCCGGAGATCCTCGCCGGCCGCATCGCCGAGGTGGAGGCCGCCGCCGACCTGCCGGACGAGACCCGGGCCAAGCTCCTCGAGCTCTATGGCAACGCGTCGAGCAGCCTCGAGGAGGCCAGGGCCCACGAGGCGCGTGCCGTCGCCTTCGAAAACGCCGTGCAGACCACGCCGGCCCAGACCGAACTCGTGCGGGCGGCGCTCGCGGGTCTAGAGAGTGTCGATCCACTGGAGTCGATCAACGTCGGACTCGAGAGCCCACGGGAGCAGATCGAGCAGCGACTGACGAAGGAGAAGGCCGAGCTGGCCGCGGCGGCCGCCCGACGGGCCGAGATCGAGCGGCGCCTGACCTACGAGCAGGACCGCATCACGATGATCGGTCCCCGGCTGGCCGACACCAAGCGGCAGCAGGAGGAGGCTGCGGCTGCGCTGCGCCTCGCGCCCGGGATCGAGGAGAGTCCGGCATTGAGCCAGGCCCAGCGTTGGGTGCTGGAGGCCAGGTACGCGGCGCTCACCGCCGAGACCCGAATGCTCGAACAGGAGCCCCTGAGCCTGCCGATGCGAATGGATCTGCTCGCGGCCCAGCGCGACCAGGAGGCCGCCCGCATCGCGAGGATGGGTGCCCGAATCGAGGCGCTGGACGAGCTGGTCAATGTCAAACGACGCGACGAGGCGGAGCGAGCCAAGGCCGAGGCCGCGGCGGCGCGGCAGGAGGTGGCCGACCTGCATCCCGTCCTGCTGCGGCTCTTCGACGAGAACACCGAGCTCATCGATGAGATGGGCGCCATGGCCGAGCGGCTCGACACGCTCGACCGCGAGCAAGGGCAGGCCGAGAAACTCGCCTCGCGCATCGCTGCGGATCTGGAAAGCGCCAAGACGGCTCTAGAGAGCGTTGCGGAGGCCAAGGGTCTGGGGCGCCTGCTGCTCGAGCAGCGCGAGTCACTGCCCGATCTCCGGCTCTCCCGTCGCCGCGCCCTCGACCACGAGCAGCAGATCGCGGCGGCCATGGCGCAGCGGCTGGATCACCAGGCCGAAGCGCGGCACCTGACCGATCCCGACCGCGCCTTCGCCAAGTTCGACGCCCAGCTGAGCCAGGAGGCGACGGGCGAGCTGCTGGTCGAGGCTCGGGCAAAGCTAGCGGAGCTGCTGGAGAATCGCCGGCTGCTCGTCGACCAGGTGCTGGACGCCGACGAGTTCTACCTGGGCCAGCTGCAGGAGCTCGAGGCCGCCGAGCGCCGCCTGCTCGACGTGGCGGGTGCCTACGAGGCGTTCCTGGACAAGAACCTGATGTGGCTGCGGAGCGCCGAGCCCAGCCGCCCCGGCGACCTGGCCGACCTTCCCGGAGAGGCTCGGGGCCTGGCTTCGCCCGAGATCTGGAGTGGCTTGGCCGGCGTGTTCCTCGAGCGGATCCGGCGGCCGGCCTGGTGGCTCGCCCTGCTCGTCGCAGCCCTGCTGCTGTGGAAGCGTCGCGCAACGGTCTCGGCCATCCAGGCCACGACGGAGCTTCTGCGCAAGCCGATGACGGACAGCTTCGGGCACACCGCTCGCGCCCTGACCCTGACCCTGGCCGCCGCGGCGCCGCTGCCGCTGCTGCTGGCCGCCATCGGCTGGCAGCTCCAGGCGGCCTCGAGCGGCACCGACCTCTCGCATGCCGTGGGGCTCACCCTGCTGCGTGTGGCGCTGCACCTCTACATCCTGCTCGCCTTGCGCGCGGTGTGCCTCCCGCGCGGACTGGCCGTGTCACACCTGCGCTGGCCCGAGCCCAGCGCGTGGCTGTTGCGGCGCGAGCTCGGATGGCTCGCCTGGATCCTCGTGCCGCTGGTGCTCGTCGTTCGGCTGGCGGTCGACATCGACCCCGTGGAGGCGGGCGGCACGATCGCGAGGCTCGGCTTCCTGGCCTACGGCATGGCCCTGGCGCTGTTCTTCTACCGGGTCTTCCACCCGCAGCGCGGCGTGCTGGCACCCCTGCGCCCGCGTCTGAAGGACGCGCTGGTCTTGCGCACCTACAACCTCTGGTTTCCACTGCTGCTGGCCTTTCCGCTGGTGATGGCGGGGCTGGCGCTGGCCGGCTACATCTACTCCGCTGACAACCTCTACTATCTCTTCCAGCACAGCCTGTGGCTTCTGGTGGCGCTGATCGTGCTCTACACGCTGGGGCTGCGGTGGCTGCACGTCGTCAGCCGTCGGTTGACCTACGAGGTGGCGCTCGAGCGGCGGCAGTCGGCGCTGGCTGCGGGAGACGCGGCGGCAGCGGAGGGCGGTGGGGAGATCGACGCCCTGCAGGTCGAGGAGCCGGAGGCCGATTTGGCGGCTCTGAGCACGGAGAGCCGGGGGCTGCTGAGAATCGCGATCGCCTTCCTCGGCCTGGTCGGCCTGTACCTGATCTGGTCGCCGCTGCTGCCGGCTCTGCGGATCTTCGAAGACGTGACCCTCTGGCATCACACGGCGACGGCGGACGGCGAGGAGAAACGGCTGCCGATCACCTTGGCGGACCTCGGCCTAGCGATCCTCTACGGGTTCGGCGCAGGGGCTCTCGCCAGGCGGCTGCCGGCGGTGCTCGAGATGATTCTGCTGCGGCGCACCGAGCTGTCCGCGGGGAGTCGCTATACAGCGACCACTCTCACCCGCTATGTCATCGTCGCCGTTGGCGTCCTACTGGTGATCAATACGCTCGGCGCACAGTGGTCCCAATTCCAGTGGATGGCGGCGGCGCTCTCGGTGGGTATCGGCTTCGGGCTGCAGGAGATCGTCGCCAACTTCATCAGCGGCCTGATCATGCTCTTCGAGCGCCCGGTCCGGATCGGCGACGTCATCACCATCGGCGACACCAGCGGGGTCGTGACCCGGATCCAGGGCCGGGCCACGACGATTCGCGACTGGGACCGCAAGGA
>CALZJC010000379.1 GCA_945787525.1 Thermoanaerobaculia bacterium
TCCGAGCCGTCACCGCCGGTCAGGGCGTCGCTCACCGCGGCCGCCAGGTGCGGCGTCGCGGTGACGCCGTTGAACGCCAGACTTGCCGCCGCGACCGCTCCGCCCTCCAGCCGCATCACCGCCGCGGCGCCGCAGACGGCGTAGCCCGAAGCGGGGTGCTCGACCTTGACATAGGCCGCTCCGGCCGCGACGTCCAGCGCCGCGGCTTCGACACGGACCAGCACTTCGCCCGGAGCCATCGCCGTGGTGAGCAGACTGGTGAAGAACTCCCGTGCCGCCACCGCGCGGGCGCCACCCGGGCCGCGCAGATGCACCGTGGCGTCCAGCGCCACCAGCACCGCCGGCAGGTCGGAGCCGGGATCGGCGTGGGCGATGTTGCCGCCGAGGGTTCCCTTGTTGCGCACCTGGGGATCGGCGATCCGTGCCGCCGCCTCGGCCAGCAGCGGGCAGGCCCTCTTCAGGATGTCCGAGCCGGCCAGCTCGGCGTGGGTGGCGAGGGCACCGATGCGCACGCCATCGTCGGTCGCCTGGATGCCCCCGAGCTCGTCGAGCCGGCCGATGTCGATCAGCGCCGCCGGCTGCGCCAGACGCAGCTTCATCATCGGGATCAGGCTGTGGCCGCCGGCCAGCAGCCGAGCTTCGGGATGCTCGCCAAGCAGTCGCACCGCCTCCTCCAGGCTGCTCGCTCGGTAGTAGTCGCACGCTGCGGGATACATCAGCCCTCCTCCCCTGAGTGCATCGCCCGCCAGACCCTCTCCGGGGTCAGCGGCATCTCCAGATGATCGACGCCGATGGCGTCGCACACGGCATTCACCACCGCCGGCGGCGCCGCGATGGTGCCAGCCTCGCCGATGCCCTTGACGCCCAGCGGGTTGTGCGGGCAGGGCGTCACCGTGTGGTCGAGCTCGAAGGACGGCAGGTGGTGGGCCCGCGGCAGCGCGTAGTCGAGCAGCGTGGCGGTGACCAGCTGACCCGACTCGTCGTACACCGCGTGCTCCCACATCGCCTGACCGATGCCGTAGGCGATGCCGCCGTGGACCTGGCCCTCGACGATCATCGGGTTGATCTGGTTGCCGCAGTCGTCGACCGCGACATAACGCGCGATCTCCACCTCACCGGTCTCGCCGTCGACCTCGACGATGGCGATATGGGTGCCGAACGGGTAGGTGAAGTTGGCCGGATCGTAGAAGGTGGTCTCCTCCAGTCCCGGCTCGACCCCCTCGGGCAGATTGTGGGCCAGGTAGGCCTGCAGCGCGACGGCGCCCCAGGGCTGGTTGCTGTTCGGGCTGCCCTTGACCCGGAACTCGCCGCCCTCGAACTCGACGTCGTCCGCGGACACCTCCAGCAGGTGGGCGGCGATGCTCGTTCCCTTGGCGATGATCTTGTCGAGGCTCCTGGCGATGGCGCTGCCGCCCACCGCGGCGGACCGCGAGCCGTAGGTGCCCATGCCAAACGGCACCTCCTCGGTATCGCCGTGCACCACTTCCACCGCATCGACGTCGAATCCCAGCCGGTCGGCGACGATCTGCGCGAACGTCGTCTCGTGACCCTGGCCGTGGGCCGACGAGCCGGTGAAGACCGTCACCGTGCCGGTGGGGTGCACGCGCACGGTGGCGCTCTCGTAGAGCCCCGCCTGGGCGCCGAGAGCGCCGACCACCGCCGACGGCGCGATACCGCAGGCCTCGATGTAGCTCGACAGGCCGATGCCCAGCAGCTTGCCGCCCTGCTCGCGGCGGCGGGTCTGCTCGGCCCTCAGGTCGGCGTAGCCGGCCATCTCGAGCGCCCGGTCGAGGGCCGGCTCGTAGTCGCCGCTGTCGTACTCGAGCGCCACCTGGGTCTGGTAGGGGAAAGCCTCCTTGGGCACGAAGTTGCGGCGGCGGAAATCCACCGGGTCCATGCCGACGGCCGCCGCGCCGCGGTCCATCAGCCGTTCGACCAGGTAGGTCGCCTCGGGGCGGCCGGCGCCCCGCACCGCGTCGACCGGCGCGGTGTGGGTGAAGGTACCGATCACCCGCACGTGGATCGCGCCGATGTCGTACTGGCCGGAGAGCAGCGTGCCGTGCAGCCAGGTCGGCACACAGGGAGAGAAGGTCGAGAGATAGGAGCCCAGCGCGGCGTGGGTCTCGACCTTGAGACCGGTCACCCGCCCGCCGGCGTCGATCGCCAGGGCCGCTTTGCTGACATGGTCGCGGCCGTGGGCGTCGGTCTGGCTGGCCTCGGTGCGGGTGGCCACCCATTTGACGGGCCGGCCGGTACGCATGGCGCAGAACGAGGCGACGGCCTCGTCGGGGTAGTGGTGGATCTTGGAGCCGAAGCCGCCACCCACCTCCGGCGTGATCACCCGGATCTTGTGCTCGGGCAGGTTGAGGGACGCCAGGCTGAGCAGCAGCCGATGCAGGTGCGGATTCTGCGAGGTCATCCGCAGCTTCAGGCCCTTCTTCTCGTCGTACTCGGCGAGACAGGCGCGCGGCTCGATGGCAAACGGCAGAATGCGGTTGTTGCGCAGCTCTATCTCGGCGGTGTGCGCGGCGGCGGCGAACGCCTTGTCCGTCGCTTCGGAGTCGCCCAGCTGCCAGTCGAAGGCGACGTTGCCCGGCGCCTCCTCGTGGACCTGCGGAGCACCCTCGGCGGCGGCGCCCGCGGCGTCGGTGGCTGCCGGCAGCATCTCGTAGTCGACCGCCACCAGCTCGGCCGCATCCTGCGCCTTGTAGCGGTCCTCGGCCACCACGACCGCTACGCCGTCACCGACGTAGCGCACGGTGTCGACCGCGAGGATCGGGTGGGCGGGGGTCTTGAGATCGGGCAGCAGCCAGCCCACCGGCACGACCCCGCCGATCTCGCTGTCGGCGATGTCCTGGCCGGTGTAGACCGCCACCACACCGGCCGCCGCAGCGGCGCGCGAGGTGTCGACGCCGCGGATCCGGGCGTGGGCGTGAGGGCTGCGGACGATGACCGCGTGGGTCATGCCCGGCAGAGTCAGGTCGTCGGTGTACTTGCCGCGGCCGGTGAGCAGGTCGGGGTCTTCGCGTCGTTTCAGTGGGCTTCCCAGGACACCCATCTCAGGAGCCTCCCTCGGCGGCGCGGCGCACCGCGCGCACGATGTTGTGGTAGCCGGTGCAGCGGCAGAGATTTCCCTTCAGCGCGGCGCGTATGTCAGCCTCTTCGGGGTCGGGGTCGGCCTCGAGCAGCTTGGCGCCGGCCATCACCATGCCCGGCGTGCAGTAGCCGCACTGCAGACCGTGCTCCTCCCAGAACGCCTCCTGCAGGGGGTGCATGCGGCCGTTGCCCGACAGCCCCTCGATGGTGGTGACGCTGAGGCCGTCGGCCTGCACCGCCAGCTGGGTGCAGGACTTGACCGCCAAGCCGTCCAACCAGACGGTGCAGGCGCCGCACAGGCTGGTTTCGCAGCCGACGTTGGTGCCGGTCAGGCCGAGCTCCTCGCGCAGGAAGTGGACCAGCAACGTTCGCGGCTCCACCTCCCGCTCGTGCGCCTCGCCGTTGACCTCGACATTGATCTTCCGCTTCATCGATCTCTCCCCCTGTCTCGTGCTCACGAGTATCTGCCCGCAGATCAGCGATCCGCTCGGCTGGCCTCGCAAGACCTCACCAGATATCCCCCTCCGGCCTCATTCGCAAGTTGGCGGCGTATGTTCTACCACATGGGGCGGCGGGTTGGTGGCGGCAGAGGGATCGGCGGCGTTCCTGGGGCCGGTCGTGATGGCACGGAGTTTCGAGGCGTTGATGGCCGGGCGCCGCCGCC
>CALZJC010000380.1:0-3740 GCA_945787525.1 Thermoanaerobaculia bacterium
CGAAGCCGCCGTGAAACGCGCCCAGCGGCAGCCGCAGGATCGTCTCGAAGACCCGGCCGACAGCGCGAAAGACAGAGCGCCCGCCGCGCGCCGCACCGACGACGCCGGTGAAAAGGCCGCGCCGAGCCGTCGTCCGCCAGCCGCCGGCCGGTTCCGTCCGCAGCTCGGGCTCGGCCTCGGCCCCGGGCCGGAAATCGCGCGACGCCAGCATTGGCAGCACGGTCAGGGCGACGAGCAGCGAGATCACCAGCGAAAAGGTCACGGTCAGCGCCTGATCGCCGAACAGCTGGCCGGCGATGCCCTCGACAAAGACGATCGGCACGAAGACGCAGATTGTCGTCAGAGTGCTGGCGACCACCGCCCGGGACACCTCGCCGGCGCCGGCCTCAGCCGCCTCGGCCTCGCCCAGGCCGCTCTCACGCCGGCGCTGGATCGCTTCCAGCACGACGATCGAGTTGTCCACCAGCAGCCCGATCCCCAGGGTCAGCCCGCCCAGCGACATGATGTTGAGCGAGATCCCCGAGGTGTACATGAGGAAGAACGTGCTCACCACCGAGATCGGGATGGCGATGCCGATGATCAGGGTCGTCTTCCAGCTCCTGAGGAACAGGAAGAGCACCAGGATCGCCAGCAGGCCACCATAGAGCGCGGTGCGCAGCACCTCGGAGACGGACTGGCGGATGTAGCGCGCCTGGTCGGTGATCACCTCCATCTCCAGAGCCGGGTCGACTCCCTGCAGCCGCTGGCGCAGCGGGTCGATGCCGGCCTGCACGGCGCCAGAGACCGTGACCGTGTTGGTGCCGCCCTCCTTGTAGACCGCCACCTCGACGCTCTCGTGACCGTTGATGCGGGTGATGATCTCCCGATCCTTGTGGCCCATGCGCACCCGCGCCACGTCCTCGAGGCGCACGATGGCGCCGGCGGCGCGGTCGATGACCACCTTCTCGAGGTCCGAGGGACGGACGAACTCGTTGACCGTGCGCACCAGGTACTCGGTCTGCCCCTGGCGCAGACGGCCGCCGGTCAGATTGATGTTCTCCTGGGCGAGGCGGTTGAGCACCTGATCCGAGGTCAGCCCCAGGTTGGCCAGCCGGCGCTCGTTCAGCGCGACCTGGATCTCCTCCTCGAGACCGCCGCTGACCACCACCGCCGCGACGCCCTCGATGCGCTCGAAAGCGCGCTTGACCTGCTCCTCGGCCAGCAGCCGCAGTCGGATCAGATCCTCGTCGCCGTAGAGGCCGATCCGCAGAATCGGATCGAGCGACGGATCGTAGCGCAGCAGCACCGGGCGCTCGGCGTCGGCCGGCAGCTGCATCATGTCGAGCCGCTCGCGCACGTCCAGGGCCGCCAGGTCCATGTTGGTGCCCCACGAGAACTCCAGGGTCACCTCGCTCACGTCGGCGCGCGAGCTCGAGGTGACGCGCACCACGTTGTTGACCACCCCCACCGAGTTCTCCACCGGCCGGGTGATCAGGTTCTCCACCTCGACCGGCGCGGCGCCGTCGTAGACCGTCTGCACGGTGACCGACGGGTAGGTGATGTCGGGCAGCAGGTCGGTCGCCAGCCGCTGGAAGGCGACCAGGCCGAAGACGATGGCGGCGACGGCGAAGATGAAGACGCTGACCGGTCGCCGGATGGAGAACGAGATGAGGCTCACGAGCCGGACCGCTCGCGGATTTGCTTCAGCCGCTCTTCGATCTGCTCTTCGGTCAGGCCGCGGGCGCGCATCCGCTCCTTCATCTGCTCGAGCATCTCGGGCGTCATCTTCGAGGCATCGAAGCCGGGCGGACGGCCGCCCTCGGCAGCGGCCGGTGGACCGCCGGCGGTGCGGCCCGGGCCAGCGCCGAACGCGGCACCGCCGGGGGCCTCCCCCACCGGGGCCGCCGCCGCGGCCTGCACGGCTGCCTCACCGTCGACCGCGAAGACCTGGATCGGCGTGCCGTCCGACAGGCCGTCCTGCCCGACCACCACCACCCGCTCGCCATCAGCGAGGCCCGAGATCGCCTCCACGAAGTCGCCTTCGGCGTAGCCCAGCTCGACCTCGCGGCGGTTGGCGACTCCGTCCGCCGCCACGTAGACCGTGTCGCCGATGCTGTCGACGCTCAGCGCCGACCTGGGCATCACCAGGACCGCCTCGCGGCGATCGGTCTCGACAAAGACGTCGGCGAACATGCCGGGCCTCAGCCGACCGCGGCCGCTGACCGCCAGCGTCACGCGCACCGTGCCGGTGGCTGAATCCACCACCGGCCGGATGCGCAGCACCTCGGCCTCGAAGCGCTCATCGGGCCAGGCCTCGACCTCGAGATAGGCGCTCTGGCCGATCTCGAGCCGACTCAGGTCGCGCTCCGGCACCTGGATGGGGCACAGCAGCGGATCGAAGTCGGATAGGCGGAAGAGCGGCGTGCCCGGGCTGACCTGCTCGGCGTAGTCGACGTAGCGGGCGACGATCAGGCCGGCGAACGGTGCCCGCACCCGGGTGTAGCCGAGCTGGATCTGGTTGCCCTCGAGCTGCGCCCGGGCGGTCTCGAAGCGGGTGCGCGCCTGCTCGTCCTCCTCCGGGCTGATCAGCTGAACCTCGTTGAGCTGCTCGGCCCGTTCCCAGGCCTGGGTCGCTTCCGCCAGGTTGACGCGGGAGATCTCGAGCTGGGCCTCGAGCTCGGCCTCGTCGAGCCGGGCGAGAAGCTGGCCGCGGCTCACCGCCATGCCCTCTTCGGCCTTGAGCTCGACGATCGGCGCCGAGACTCGCCCGACCAGATCGACCTCGTTCTCGGCCTCGAGGGTGCCGTGGGTCTCGATGAACGACGAAATGTCGCGGCGCCTTACGGTGGCGGCCTCCACCGGCACCGCGGCGATGGCATCGCCGCCGGCCTGGCCCGCCCAGGGCGAGCCAGCGGAACCGCCGCCGCGCGAGGCGCCCGGCTCATCGCCGTCCCCGCCGCCACAGGCGAAGGCCAGCAGGGCCACGACGGCGGCCGCGAGGGGGAAGGGTCGGGAGAGGCGGGACATGGTGGGGCTCCTTACGGGGACGGGACTAGCGGACATCTCGAGACGGGCCTGTGGAAGCGGCGGCTCGGAGAGGGCTAAACCGCACGCGCCACGCGCCTGGCGAAGCGAGTGAAGTCGTCGATCAGCGAATAGACCGTCGGGATGATGATCAGGGTGAGGAAGGTCGAGGTGGTCAGACCACCGATGATCACCAGGCCGATCGGCGCCCAGGTGGCGGCCCGGCCCTCGACCGGCCCGAACCACTGCGGGAAGAGGAACGGCGCCACCATCGGCATCAGCCCGAGGATGGTGGTGACCGCGGTGATCAGGATCGGCCGCATGCGGTGCTGGCCGCCCTGGATGATCGCCTCGTTGCGCTCCAGGCCGTGCTGGCGCAGGTAGTTGATGTGGTCGATGAGCACGATGGCGTTGTTGACCACCACCCCCATGAGCACGATCAGGCCGAGAATCGTCATCGAATCCCACGGCTGATTCGCCAGCTTCATCACCAGTCCGACGCCGAGCAGCGCGAACGGCACCGAGAACATGATGGTGAAGGGCTGGATGAAGCTCTCGAATAGCGCCGCCATCAGCATGTAGACCAGCGGTAGGGCGAACAGCAGGGTGAACAGCCCGCTCGACTGATCGCGTTGCTGCCAACGGTTCCAGCGGCCGAAGCTCCACTCGTACCCGGGCGGCAGCGGCGTCGAGTCCATGATCGCGCTGACCGCTCGGATGGCGCCGAAGGTGGCGCC
>CALZJC010000380.1:3772-5015 GCA_945787525.1 Thermoanaerobaculia bacterium
GTTGGCCGACACCGTCACCTTCTCGCGGTGGTTCTCGCGCTCGATGGTGCGCGGACCGGCGACCACCGTGAAGTCGGCCACGGCGCCCAGCGGCAGGTTGGCGCCGGCGGCAAAGACCGGCAGGTTCTTGAGCTGGTCGAGGGTCTCGCGGTCCTCCTCGCGGAACTGCATGATCAGGTCGGCTTCGCGCTCGCCGGTCTTGAAGTGGCTCACCGCCCGGCTGGACAGGGCGTTGGCGACGGTCCAGGCCACCGCCCGGCTGGAGAGCCCCGACTGCAGGGCGCGCTCGCGCTGCACACCGACGCGGATCTCCTCGTCGCCGCTCTCGAGCGAGGTGTCCACGTCCTCGATCATCGGCAGCTCGGCGAGCCGCGCCGCCACCTGCCGGCTGAGGAGCTCGAGCACCACGGAGTCGTCGCCCGACAGCTCCACCTCGATGCCCGTCGAGCCATGGCGCCCGCGGCTGGTTGCGATGCGCAGCTCGACGCCGGCCTTGACCGGCAGCAGGGCGCGCAGCTTGTCGCGGGCGTCGGAGGTCGTGACGTCGCTCTCGGACTCGTCCTTGAGATAGACGTCGAACTGGCGGTTACGCCGCCAGCCGGCCCGCGAGCGGCCGGTGCTGCGGTCGTAGCTGTGGGCGATATCGGCGATGTCCAGCTCGTCGCGCTGACTATCGAGAATCTCGTAGACCTCGTCGTACAGGGCCCTGGTCTGCGCCAGCGAGTACTGCCGCGGCGTGTCGACCTTGATGATGACCTGGCGTTCCAGCGAGCGAGCGGCGAAGGACTGCTCGATGGTGGTGAAGAGATAGACGACGGCCGCGAACATGGCCAAGATCGAGATGACGAACAGCAGACGGTGGCGCAGGGTGAACCCCAGCACCCGGCCGTAGAAGCCCATCAGGCGGTCGACAAAGGTGGCCGGCCGCGACTCCTGGGTGCGGAGCAGGAAGACCGCCGCCATCGGCACCACCGTCAGCGCCACCAGCAGCGACGAGACGATGACGATACAGACCGTGACGCCGATGTTCATCATGTACAGGCTGAAACGGCCTCCGGCGCCGAGGAAGATCAGCGGCACGAAGACGCAGATGGTCGTCGCCGTCGAGGCGACGATCGGCAGCGCCACCTCGCTGGCGCCGTGCAGGGCGGCCGACAGGGCGCTCTCGCCGAGCTCGTTGCGGTGACGGAAGATCGACTCGATCACCACGATCGAGTTGTCCACCAGCATGCCCAGGGCCAGC
>CALZJC010000381.1 GCA_945787525.1 Thermoanaerobaculia bacterium
CACCGCCCGCAGCAGGGTCGTCTTGCCGGTACCCGAGGAGCCGATGAGCAGCAGGTTGCCGGCGTGGAGATCGGCGAGGTGCTTGGCCACGGCGATGGCGGTCTCGCGCACCGCCGTTTTCTGGCCGAAGACTCTCTGTTCCAGAGCGGCGGCGATCGTAGCGGGCGGCGGAGCGGAGCTTTGCATGACCCGATTCTAAGCCGACAACGCTCGTCAGCCTGGTATTCTGCAGCCCGATGAGAGATACCACTCCAGGTCGGCGGCCGTACCGGGCTCCGACCCGACCCGTTCACCGACGATCTACCGCGCTGGCGCTGCTGATCGCGCTGGTCGCCGGCTCCGTGTCGGCGGCGACCACGGACGGCCCGGCGGCGGCGCGGGAGCTGATCGAGGCCGGCCAGCCCGAGGCCGCGGCGGCGTTTCTCGACAGCTGGCTGCAGGCCAACCCGGAGGACGCCGGCGCCCTTCTGCAGCGCAGCACGGCGCGCTTCATGCTGGACGAGATGGAGACCGGCAGACGCGACCTGGAACGGGCTCTGGAGCTCGATCCCAGCCTGCGCCGGGGTTGGTTGAATCGCGCCGCGCTGGACCTCGCGGACGAGAATCACGCGGCGGCGCTCGAGGCGTTCCGCCGCGCCGAGGCGCTGGATCCCACGGCCAGCGACAACTCGCTCAACATCGGCACGGCGCTCCTGCTGCAGGGCGATCTCGATGCGGCCAGCGAACGATTCGCTCGCTACCTCGCCGCGTACGCCGGCGCCGCCGAGGCCAGCTATCTGGTCGCCACCAACTACGCCATGGCCGGCTATGTCGGCCTGTCGCTGGGCCACCTGCGGCGGGCCATAGGTCTCGACGAGCGCTCGCGGCTGCGGGCCCGCAACGATCCCAACTTCGGCGGCCTGGCGGAGAACAACCAGTTTCAGGAGCTGCTGCTGACCGACGGCTACGCACCGCCGCCGGGCGCGCACCGCGCGCTGCAACGGTTCGAAGCCGCCTACCGGGGAGCCCAGGGGCCTTTGCTGGGCGCCGTTCTCGACGCGCTGCAGATCTCCGGCCAGCCCTACGACCCGCGGATCGAGGTGACCCCGGACTGGGCCCTGGTATGGAGTGAGATGCGGATCAAGATCAGCGCCCTGGAGGCGGGCGGGCAGGTCGAGCTCTCGGCCCCCGCCGAGCGGTTCACGCCGGAGCAGTGGCGGCAGAAAAGCGACGCCCTGCTGCGCCAGATCGCGGTGCAGCTGGTCGCTCGCCGGCGCGGCTGAGGGTCGCATCCGGCTCACCGGGCATGATGAAATGAGCGACAGATGAGCCTCACGAGCGACACCCGCGGCAGCCGCTCCTGGCTGCCGCTGCTGGCTGCCCTGCTGGTGGCCAACAGCGCCTATCTGGCGTCGGACGGCGACCCGCACCCGTTCTACTTCGCCAACCTGCTACTGCACCTCGGGCTGGGGCTGTTGCTGGTGGTGCCGTTCGCTCGCTGGTGCTGGCGGCGGCGCCATCGCCGGGCGATCCTGCTCGCCGGGCTGCTGCTGCTGGGCGGCGCCGGCTGCGGGCTGGCCCTGGCCTGGCTCGGCAACGTCAGGCCGCTGCGCCCACTGCTGTGGGCTCACATCGCCCTGTCGGTGGCCGGGCTGGCGATCCTGCTGCTCGCCCAGATCGGCCATCGATCGCGGCTGGCGTGGCGGCTGGCGGCCGCCGGACTGGCCCTGGCGCTCGTCGTGCCGGTTCTCGTCCAGGCGCTCGGTCGGGATGCCGGCAAGCAGACGATCACCAACCCGCCGGCGCCAACCAGCATGGCTGAGGAGGCGATGGGCGGCGAGGACGGCCCCTTTTTCCCCTCCTCCGTGCACACCAGCGACGGCAAGACAGTGCCGTCCTCGGTCTATCTCAGGTCAGACAGCTGCGCCCGCTCGGGCTGTCACCCCGACGTCTACGATCAGTGGCAGAGCTCGGCGCACCACTTCTCGAGCTTCAACAACCAGTGGTACCGCAAATCCATCGAGTACATGCAGGAGGTGGCCGGCGTGCAGCCGTCCAAGTGGTGCGGCGGCTGTCACGATCCGGCGATCCTGCAGTCGGGTCTCATGGACACGCCGATCGAGGAGATCGTGCACACCGAAGAGGCCCAGGCCGGTCTGGGCTGCACTGCCTGCCACATGATCTCCGACGTCGGCTCGACCATGGGCCAGGGCGACTACGAGATCACCGTGCCGCCGCTGCACGACCTGGCGACCAGCGACAACCGCTGGCTGACCATGGCCCACGACCTGCTGGTACGCATGGACCCCGAGCCCCACCGCCGCACCTTCCTCAAGCCGTTCATGAGCGAGTCCGAGTTCTGCTCGTCCTGCCACAAAGTGCACCTCGACGTGCCGGTCAACCAGTACCGCTGGATCCGCGGCTTCAACACCTACGACAACTGGCAGGCTTCAGGCGTCTCCGGCCAGGGAGCGCGCTCCTTCTACTACCCTGCCGAGCCGATGAAGTGCGTCGACTGCCACATGCCGCTGGTGCCCTCCGACGACGCCGCCAACGAGAAGGGGCTGATCCAGTCGCACCGCTTCGCCGCCGCCAACACCGCGCTGCCGACGGCCAACCGCGACGCAGAGCAGCTCGACGAGGTGCAGCGCTTCCTCAAGGCCAACCAGGTCACCGTCGACATCTTCGCCATGACCGAGGCCGAGCCCGCGGCAGCCGGCGGAGCCGGCCCGCAACTCGAGGGGCCCGAGCTCGCCACCGCCTTCGCGGTCGGCGAGGAGCAGGGCATGGCCGTGGGCCGCGCCATGTTGCCGGCGGGCCCGGCCGAGACCCTGTTCGCGCCGCTCGACCGCATACCGGCCACGCTGCGGCGCGGCGAGTCGACCCGCGTGGACGTGGTCGTGCGCACCCGCGGCGTCGGCCACTTCTTCCCCAGCGGCACGGTCGACGCCTTCGATTGCTGGCTGGAGCTCAAGGCCGAGGACGATCAGGGGCGCACGGTGTTCTGGAGCGGCCTGGCCGACGAGCGGTCGCCGGTGGATCCCGGTGCCCACTTCTACCGCGCCCGCATGATCGACGGGCGCGGCAATCCGATCGACAAGCGCAACGCCTTTGCCAGCCGCGCCGTGGTGTACGTGCGGCTGATCCCGCCGGGCGCCGCCGACACCGTGCACTTCCGCTTCGCCGTGCCGCCCGAGACCAGCGATCGGCTGACCCTGACCGCCCGGCTCAACTACCGCAAGTTCTCCTGGTTCAACAACCAGTGGGCCTACGCCGGGGTGCCCGATCCCGACCAGGTAGGGGCCGAGGTCAGCCCCCATTTCGACGATCGCCGGTTTGTCTTCACCGGCGACACCTCGCAGGTCTCCGGCCAGATCAAGGAGGTGCCAACCCTGCCCATCGTCGTCATGGCCGAGGACAGGGTCGAGCTGCAGGTGGTGGACGGCGACAGCCGGCTGCCGCCGATGGGGCTGGCCGGCGAAGGGCCCAAGGACCGCGAACGCTGGAACGACTACGGCATCGGCCTGCTGCTCCAGGGCGACCTGCGCGGCGCGCAGCGGGCTTTCGAGCGGGTCACGGAGCTCGAGCCGTCGTATGTCGACGGCTGGGTAAACCTGGGCCGCGTCGCCCTCGCCGAGGGCGATCTGGACCGCGCCGGCGAGGTGCTGGGCAAGGCGCTCGAGCTCGAGCCCGAGCT
>CALZJC010000382.1 GCA_945787525.1 Thermoanaerobaculia bacterium
TGGCGCCGACCCCGGAGGCGGCCGATCGGGGCGACGCCGCCGAGGTCTTCGCCCTCACCCGCCAGCTGCGCTGGCAGGTAGGCAAGGACTTCCACCAGAAGCTGATGGAGGGGGTCTACGCCGAGGCCGCCGCACTGGCCGACCGGGCGGTGACCCGCAGCGGCGAGAAGCCCCGCTTCGACTGGGACCGCTCGATCGACCGGCTAGTCACCAGCCGGCTGTTCGGCTTCCCCCTCATGCTGCTGCTGTTGACGGCGGTTTTCTGGGTCACCATCGCGGGCGCCAACGTGCCTTCAGCGATGCTCGCCACGTTGCTGATCGACAAGCTGCATCCGATTCTCAAGACCGCGGCCGCGGCGCTGTCGATGCCGTGGTGGCTCGACGGCCTGCTGATCGACGGCGTCTATCTGGCCACCGCCTGGGTGGTCAGCGTCATGCTGCCGCCCATGGCGATCTTCTTCCCGCTGTTCACCCTGCTGGAGGACTTCGGCTATCTGCCGCGGGTCGCCTTCAACCTCGACCGTATGTTCAAGCGCGTCGGAGCGCACGGCAAGCAGGCGCTGACCATGGCCATGGGTTGGGGCTGCAACGCCGCGGCGATCGTCTCGACGCGCATCATCGACAGCCCCCGCGAGCGCCTGATCGCCATCATCACCAACAACTTCGCGATCTGTAACGGCCGCTGGCCGACGCAGATCCTCATCGCCTCGATCTTCCTCGGCGCGCTGGCGCCGGCCTATCTGGCAGGCTTGATCTCGGCGCTCTCGGTGGTCGCCATCGCGGTGCTCGGCGTGGTCCTCACCTTCGCCTCTTCGTGGCTGCTGTCGCGTACCGTGCTGCGGGGCGAAGTATCGACCTTCAACCTGGAGCTGCCGCCCTACCGGCCGCCCCGCATCCTGCAGACGATCTACACCTCGATCATCGATCGCACGCTGATCGTGCTGTGGCGCGCGGTGATCTTCGCGGCGCCCGCCGGGGCGATGATCTGGCTGGTGGCCAACGTCAAGCTCGGCGGCACGAGCCTGGCCCTGCACGCCATCCACCTGATGGATGGCTTCGGCTTCCTGCTGGGTCTCTCGGGGCTGATTCTGCTGGCCTACATCATCGCCATCCCGGCCAACGAGATCGTCATCCCGACGATCCTCATGCTCACCGTGCTGGTCGTCGGCGCCAGCGGTTTCGGCGCCGGCGACGGCGTGATGTTCGAGCTCGACTCGCAGGAGGCGACCGCCAACCTGCTGCGCGCCGGCGGCTGGAACCTGCTGATGGCAGTCAACCTGATGCTCTTCAGCCTCATCCACAACCCCTGCTCGACGACGATCTACACCATCTGGAAAGAGACCCGCAGCGCCAAGTGGACCACCATCTCGGCGCTGCTGCCGGTCGCCATGGGCTTTGCCGTCTGCTTCGTCGTCGCGCAGGTGTGGCGCATCATCGCCGGCGGCTAGCGGCTAGCTAGACCGGCACCGGCTCCGACGGATCGTCGACGGTGAGCCCGCCCGCCTCCTCCAGCACGGCGCTGCGGCGGTACTCGTCGAGGCTGAACGAGTCGACCTGGACCACGTCTTCGCGAGCCACGGCGGCGGCGCGCAGCAGATCCGCCTCGGCGGCGTCGAGGATGCCCTCGGCAACCGCCTGCGGGACGAGCTCGATGGGCGGCGCCTTTGGCAGGCGCTTGGCGCGGATCGCCTTCTTGACCTTGCGGGCCACCCGCTCGGCTCGGTAGCAGAGCTCGAAAGCGTTCTCCAGCCGGTGCAGCGCGGCTGCGGGATCGGCCGGCAGGAAGACACCGGCGGTAAGCCGATCGCGCAGCTCGCCCGGCACCTGCAGGGCACGGGCGATGCGCGAGCCGAGGGCGTCAGCAGGCGGCGCCGACAGCCGGTTGAGCCGCGACCAGGCGGCCACCGGACCGCGCACCAGCCAGGTGAGGCCGGGCAGCCTGAGGTTCTTGAACAGCCCGTCGAAGCCCTGCTGGCACTGGTCGAGGGCGTAGGCCATGGACCAGTGGACAAACGGCAGGTCCTCCTGGCGCTGCCCCTCGGCCGCGAAGCGCCGCAGTACCGCCGCCGCCAGGTACATCCAGGAGAAGATGTCGGCAAAGCGGCCGGTGATCTTCTCCTTGCGCTTGAGGTCGCCGCCCAGCACGCCCATGGCCAGATCGGCGAGGAAGGCAAAGCTGGCCGAGCACCAGGCGAGCTTGCGGTAGTAGCGCGCCGCGGGGCCGCCCGTCGGCGACGAGGCCAGCGCTCCCCGGGTCAGGCTGAGCACCAGCGAGCGGGCCAGGTTACGCACCACGTGGCCCAGATGGCCCCACAGCGCGCGATCGAACTCGGCCAGGTCATCCGTCTCGGCCGCCCTGATCTCGCGCAGGGCGTAGGGGTGACAGCGGATGGCTCCCTGCCCGAAGATCATCAGGGTCCGGGTCAGGATGTTGGCGCCCTCGACGGTGATGGCGATCGGCGCGGCCATGTAACCGTGGGCCAGCAGGTTGCGGGGGCCGCGGGAGATGGCGTTGCCGGCCAGAACATCCATGCCGTCGCTCAGCGCCTGGCGGTTGAGCTCGGTGAAGTAGTGCTTCACCATGGCGGTGACCACCGCCGGTTTGGCGCCCTGATCCAGGCCGCCGCAGGTGTAGCGGCGCGCCGCCTCGAGCAGATAGGCGAAGCCTCCGATGCGGGCCAGCGGCTCCTCGATACCCTCGAAGCGACCGATCGACAGACCGAACTGCTTGCGCACCAGAGAGTGGGCGCCGGCTACCCGGGCCACCGCCTGGGTGCCTCCGGCGGCCAGCGCCGGCAACGAGATGCCGCGGCCGGCGGCCAGCGACTCCATGAGCATGCGCCATCCCTCGCCTGCCCCCGCGGCGCCGCCGATGATCGCCTCCTCCAGCGGCACCACCACGTCGGTGCCGGTGGTCGGGCAGTTGTAGAAGGGAATCCCCATCGGATCGTGCCGGCGGCCCAGCTCCACGCCGGCGGTGTCTGACGGGATCAGCGCGCAGGTGATGCCGACATCCTCGCCCTTGCCGAGCAGATTGTCGGGGTCCCTCAGCTTGAAGGCCAGGCCCAGCACAGTGGCCACCGCGGCCAGGGTGATGTACCGCTTGTTCCAATTGAGGCGCAGATAGAGACGGCCGTCCTCGCCCTGGAAGACCGCTCCATTCGATGCGATCGCGCCGGCATCGGAGCCCGCTCCGGGCTCGGTCAGGGCGAAGGCCGGCATCTCCTCGCCACGGGCCAGGAGGGGCAGATAGTGGTTCTTCTGCTCGTCGGTGCCGTAGTGGATGAGCAGCTCCGCCGGCCCCAGCGAGTTGGGCACCATGACGGTGATGGCGAGCGGGCTGCTGACGGTGGCCAGCCTGGCCACGATGGCGCTGTTGGCGGAGGCCGAGAAGCCCAGCCCACCATGCTCCTGGGGAACGATCAGGCCGAAGAAGCGCTCTCGCTTGAGGAACTCCCAGACCGCCGGCGGCAGGTCGCGACGCTGGAAGACCTCCCAGTCGTCGGTCATCTCACACACCGTCTCGACCGGACCGTCGAGAAACGCCTGCTCCGCGGCGCTCAGGGCCGGGTAGGGCTGCTCGAGAAGGCGGCGCAGGTCGGGCTTGCCCGAGAAGAGCTCCGCCTCCACCCAGACCGTGCCGGCGTCGATCGCCTGCTTCTCGGTGGCGGAGGCACCAGCTTGAGGACGGCCAGGCTCAGCAGCCGCCGGAGCGGCGGCAGATTGAACACCACCGCCGCCGCCAGAAAGACGCTCCACAGCCAGACCGGTGCGCCAAGACCGTAGAGCCCCGCCGCAGCGACAAGTGTCCACAACCAGAGGCGTGCGCCGGTGAAGGCCAACGCCGTCACGACGACGAGCGCCCCGATCACGACGGCGGCTGTCGGGATCGCGGCGAGAAACTGGTAGAACGGCGGCTCGATCATGGCACTCTCCCCCTTCATGCCCGACCCGCGACGTCCCTGGACGTGACCGACGACCGCGGGCGGTGTTCGCCCGAACGTATCTGCTTTGCCGCGTTGCGGCAACCCCCGCCCAGGCAGGCCTCCGAGTACAATCCAGCGCAGCCCAGACGCCGCACCGGACAGATGACCCAGGCGACGCTCGTTCTACTGATCCTCGGCGTCACGGTGGCGCTCTTCGCCACCGATTGGCTGCGGGTCGATCTCGTCGCCCTACTGTCGCTCGTGGCCCTGGTGGCCACCGGCGCGGTGTCGACCGACGAAGCCCTGGCGGGTCTGGCGGCACCCATCGTGGTGATGATCGCGGCGCTGTTCGTCGTCGGCGAGGGCCTCACCCACACCGGCCTCGCCGCTCGCGTGGCCGCCGGCGTGGCCGGCATCGGCCGCCGCAACGAGCGCCTGCTGCTGCCGTCCCTGATGGTGCTCTCGGCCCTGCTTTCGGCGATCATGAGCAGCACCGGCACGGTGGCCGTGATGCTGCCGGTGGTCGTCGGGCTGGCGCGCCAGCTCGATCGGCCGGTCTCGGGTCTGCTGCTGCCAATGGCGTTCGCGGCCCAGCTGGGCGGAATGCTCACCCTCATCGGCACACCGCCCAACCTGGTGGTCTCGCAGACACTGGCCGACGCGACGGGTGACGGCCTGGGGTTCTTCTCGCTGACGCCCTACGGCCTGGTCGGCCTGGCGGCCGGCATCGCCCTGCTGACCGTCGCCGGGGGCGCCCTCCTGCCGTCGGCAAGGGGCGGCGCCGGGCTTGCCGACGAGCCCTCGCTCGGCGAGCTGGCCGCGGCCTTCGGCCTGGCGCCGCAGGTGGCCGTGTGCCGGCTGCCCGCCGACTCGCCGTTCGCCGGCCGCACCGCATCGGCGGTGGGGGCGCGCCGCAACTACGCGGTGTCGCTGCTCGCCCGAGTCACCGACCCCGCAGAGCCCTGGGGCCGGCCGCGCGCCCGCCCCGTCGAGCCGCATACCCGCTTCGCGGCCGGTGACCGGCTGCTGGTCAAGGGCACCGGGGAGGCGGTCGCGGCCTTCGTCGCCGCCGGCAGCCTCGAGGCGCACCCCTACGACCCGGACCGGGAAGGCGAAAAAGTGATCCTCGAGCTCGGC
>CALZJC010000383.1 GCA_945787525.1 Thermoanaerobaculia bacterium
GCCGCCGGCGCCCTGGCGGTGCCGGTCCACGCCTGGCTCCTCACCCGGACGCTGGTCGAGAACGTGTCGCGCTCCACCGGCGTCGCGGTGGGCGCCGCCGTCTTCGCCACTTGCGTGTTCTATGCCGGCCTCGGCCTCAGCCGCGGCCTGCGGGCGGACGCTCTACCCCGGGGCGTCCGGCTCCTCGGCGCCGGGGTCGCGACGTTGGCGGTGGCGGCGCGCTTCGCCGAGTACCGGACCTGGTTCGAGGGCGAGGTCGCCACCGAAGTCGCCCTCGGATTCCTCCGCCTGCCGGTGCTGGCGCTGGCGCTGGCGACCGCCGCCCTGCTCGTTCGGCCGCGCCGCCGGCGGGTGCTCGAGGAGCTCGGCCTCGAGCGCCGCCCGGGGTCCGCCCACTGGCTGCTCCTCGGCGCCGCCTGGCTGGCGCTGCCCTACGGCACCGTGGCGCTCGAGAATCCCTTCTTCGAGCCCCATGCCCCGCGCGGCGAGGACGCCCGCCGGATCGCCTCCCGGGTGCTCTCCGACACCTACCACGCGTTCAATCTCAGCGACGAGAACGAGCTCTACGACCGCCTCGCCGAGAGCGTCATCGGCGACCTGGTCGACGACCTCTACCTCGACAGCCGGCGGCGGACGGGGCACAGCAGACGGTCGCCTACGACTGCCGCTGGGTGGTGACGGCGCGGGTCCGGCACCTGCAGCACGTGCACCACCGGCGCAACGTCTACGCCGGGGTGCTGACCCTGCGCGCCGACGGCGGGGGTTGGAAGATCGCCGGCGTCGAGCTGCACAGCGAGGACCGGGAGGTGGTGCCATGGAAGCCGGCGTGATCGAAACCGGCATGGTCGAAGCCGGCGGGATCGACGTCCGCGGCCTCGACTTCGGCTACCCGGGCGGCGAGTTTCGCCTGCGCCTGGGCGAGCTGCGGGTGGCCGCCGGCGAGAGCGTCGCGGTCACTGGCGCCAGCGGCTGCGGCAAGACCACCCTGATCCACCTGCTGGCCGGCATCCTCGAGCCGCGCGCGGGGCGGGTCGCCGTCGCCGGCCTGGACATGACCTCCCTCGCCGTCGAGGACCGCCAGGATCTGCGCGCTCTGAAGATCGGCCTGGTGTTCCAGGAGCTCGAGCTCCTCGACTACCTCGACGTGCTCGACAACGTGCTCTTGCCCTACCGCCTGACCCCGGTGCTGGAGCTCGACGCCGCGGCCCGCGGCCGGGCTCTCGAGCTCCTCGCCCGGGTCGGCCTCGGGGACAAGGTGCGGCGCCCTCCCGGGCGGCTGTCCCAGGGCGAGCGCCAGCGGGTTGCGGTGTGCCGGGCGCTGGTGACCCGCCCGGCGGTGGTGCTCGGCGACGAGCCGACCGGCAACCTCGACCCCCGAAACCGCGACCAGGTGATCGACGCGCTGCTCGGCTATGGCCGCGAGGCCGGCGCCCCGGTGGTGATCGTCACCCACGACCACGAGCTCCTGCCGCGCTTCGACCGCACGCTCGAGGTCGGGGAGCCGGGGGCGGGAGCGGCGGGATGAGCGACGTCCTCTACCTGGCCTCGCGCTATCTGCGCTTCCATCGCGGCAAGACCGCGGTGCTGGTGGCGTCGATCGGCCTGATCCTCTTCCTGCCCGCCGCGCTCCAGGTGTTGGCGCGGCAGGGCTCCCAGGCGCTGCGGGCCCGCGCCGAGGCCACCCCGCTGCTCCTGGGCGCCCCGGGGAGCGCCGTCGACCTGACCCTGGCGGCGCTCTACTTCCGGCCGCCGACCCGGGCGGCGACCCCCTACCGCGAGGTCGGGCGGGTGGCGGCTTCCGGCCTGGCGCGGGCGATCCCCCTCCACCTGCACTTCCGGCCGCCGACCCTGGCGGCGACCCCCTACCGCGAGGTCGGGCGGGTGGCGGCTTCCGGCCTGGCGCGGGCGATCCCCCTCCACCTGCGCTACGACGCCCGCGGCCAGCGGATCGTCGGCACGACGCCGGACTACCTGGAGTTTCGCCGCCTGGAGCTCGCCGCCGGGCGGCGCTTCGCCCTGCTCGGCGAGTGCGTGCTGGGGGCGGACGCGGCGCGGGCCCTCGGCGCGACGGTGGGGGACCACGTCCTGTCGTCGCCGGCGGGCGCCTTCGACGTCGCCGGCAGCTTCCCGCTCGAGATGCCGGTGGCCGGCGTCCTGGCGCCCTCGGGCACCGCCGACGACGAGGCGGTGCTGGTGGACCTCAAGACCGCGTGGGTGATCGCCGGCCTGGCCCACGGCCACATGGACGTCACCGCCCCCGGCGCCGAGAGCGGCGTCCTGGAGCGCCGGGAGGACGAGGTCGTGGCCAACGCCTCGGTGCTCTCCTACACCCGGATCACCCCCGAGAACCTCGATTCCTTCCACTTCCACGGCGACCCCGACGCCTTCCCGGTCGACGCGGTGGTGGTGGTGCCCCGCGACCGCAAGTCGGGGGTGGTGCTCCGCGGCCGCTACGCCGAGCCGGGGGCGGGCATCCGGATGGTGGTGCCACGGGCGGTGGTCGACGACCTGGTGGCGACGCTGTTCTCGGTCAAGAACGCCATTCTGGCCGTCAGCCTCGGCCTCGGCCTGGCGACGGCCGCCACCGCCGCCCTGGTCTTCGCCCTGTCGATCCGCCTGCGCCGGCGCGAGCTGGTGACCCTGCGCCGGATCGGCGCCTCCCGCCGGCGGGTGCGCGCCGTCCTGGCGACCGAGGTCCTGCTGGTGGTGACCGCCGCAACGCTGCTCGCCGCCGGCCTGACGCTGCTGGTGAGCCGCCTCGGCGCCTCGGCGCTGGGCCTGCTCGGAAGCTGAGCCCGGATGATTCACCGGCCTGGAGCGAAGAGCGAACGGCCCGGCGACTCACGTCAACAGAGAGAAGACTCGACATACGACAACGCCGCTGCTGTTCAACGAAGGAGGTCACCACCTACCCCCTGGCCTACGTCGTCGAACGGCTCGCCGGCCCGCTGGTGGCGGTGCGCTTCCGCGCCGCCGGCGCTCCCGACCCGGCCTACTGGCGGCCGGCGGCGGAAGAGGTCGTCGCCATGCAGGAGGCCGACCTGATCGTGGTCAACGGCGCCGGCTACGAGCGCTGGCTCGAGGACGTGTCGCTGCCGACCTCGCGGCTGGTCGACACCACCGCCGGGTCGCGGCACCGCCTGATCGCTCTCGACGCCGCCCTCACCCACAGCCACGGGACGGAAGGCGACCACGAGCACGCCGGCACCGCCTTCACCACCTGGCTCGACCCGACCCTGCTGATCGAGCAGGCGCGGGCCGCGGCGGCGGCCCTCGAGAGGCGGTGGCCCGAGCACGCCGCGACCTTCGGCCAGGGGCTGGCGGCCCTGGAGGCGGATCTCGAGGCCCTCGACGCCGAGCTCGCGGCCGCCACCGCCGGCGCCGCCGAGCAGCCGGTGGTCTTCTCCCATCCGGTCTACCAGTATCTCGAGCAGCGCTACGGCCTGGCCGGCGACAGCCTGCACTGGGAGCCCGGCGAGGCGCCGGACGAGGCCCGGTGGGCCGAGCTCGAGAAGCTGCTTGCGCGCCATGGCGCGCGCTGGATGATCTGGGAGGCGGAGCCCCTGGCGGCGACCGCCGAACGCCTCGCCGCCGCCGGCGTCCGCAGCGCCGTCGTCGACCCCTGCGCCACGCCCCCCGGCGAGGGCGATCTGCTCGCCGTCCTGCGCCGCAACGCCGAGTCGCTGCGCGCGGTGTACGGCGGGTGATGCAGGCCCGCCCGGCCGGGTGCGGAGTAGGAGTCTGATAGGGTGTCCGGGAGGATCGCCAGACGAGATGATCGAGCTTCCATACGGCCGTCGACCGAACGGCCCACATCCGCGATCTCGAGCAGCTGGGCCGCTTCCTCGTCTTCCTGCGTCCGCGGCGTTTCGGCAAGTCGCTGTGGCTCCGGCGCAGCAGGATGACGAAACATCGGCGAGGGCGACAATCATTTGGAGGTTCTAGTCCCATGATCCCTAGAGCACACCGGCATCCCGCGCTTTGGTACGCCGGGTCACCGCCTCTCGCGGCCGCGCTCCTCCTCCTGTGGATGGCCGCGTCGATGCAACCGGCCGCGGCACAGGCAAGCGGCCGGCAGGTGGCACCGGCCGCCTCTGTGGGGCCGATCGAAGACGGCCCTCGCGAGGTGAAGATCGGCTTCTACCTGACCGATCTGGTGGAGATTTCCGGCTCGAGCCAGTGGTTCCTGGCGGACGTGATGATGCTCGCCAGCTGGACCGACCCGGCGCTGGCGGGCGCTTTCGAGACGACGCGCACGGTCGATGCGAGTGAGGTCTGGCAACCGCAGCTGCTGATCGTCAACCAGCGGGCCGTCAGCAAGTCACTGCCCGAGAACGTGACCGTCGATCCCGACGGCGGCGTCCGCTACGTGCAGCGGTTCACGGGCACCTACTCCGCCTTCATGAATCTGCGCTCTTTTCCCCGCGACCGGCAGCGGCTCAACGTCTGGATCGTGGCTCCCCTGCGGATGGGCGAGCCCGTGCGCCTGCGCGTCGACGACTCCTTCGCCACGCTGCGCAACGACCGCCTGTCGATCAGCGACTGGCAGGTGGGCGAGCTCGAGCTCGTCCCGCGCGAGTTCCGGGCAACCGCGGACGCGACCCCGGCTCCCGGCATCGAGCTCTCGATCGAGGTCGGGCGGCGAGTCGCCTACTACGTCATCCAGGTCCTCGTTCCGCTCCTGGCCATCATGCTCATGGCGTGGACCGTGTTCTGGATCGCTCCGGCGACCATCAATGTCCGGGTCAGCGTGTCGGTGACGACCATGCTCACCCTGATCGCCTATCGTTTCGCGCTCGCCAACCACGTGCCGAAGCTCTCCTATCTCACGCGGCTCGACTGGTTCCTCCTGGGAGCCACGGCACTGGTGATGCTCACCCTCGGCACCATGGCGTTTTCAGCGTACCTGGTCAGGACCGGGAGAGAGGAGCAGGTGCAGCGAATCGACCGCTACGGCCGCGTCCTCTATCCCTCGGTGGTCGTCGCGCTCACACTCATGGTCTGGCTGCCGTCGTGAGCAGGCGGCCGGCTCCCGCTCCTTGGTCAACGTTGGTGCCGGGCCGCTCCGCCGTCGCGCACCGGGGGCTAACCTGGCCCGGTTGACCGCGCCGGTTCAGTAGCAGACAGAGCCTGGGACACGGTCATGGGCTGATCGTTCACCCGGCAGGCCGAGGAGGCGGTCGCGCCGGCCAGCCGGGGAGCCTGTCTGATAGGCTGCCCCGGGATGATCGAGCTTCCCTACGGCATCGCCGATTTCCGCAGCATTCGTCAGCAAGGTCTGGTCTATGTCGACCGGACGGCTCACATCCGCGACCTCGAGCGGCTGGGCCGGATCCTCGTCTTCCTGCGCCCGCGGCGTTTCGGCAAGTCGCTGTGGCTCCAGACGCTGGCCAACTACTACGACCTGCGGCGTCAAGACGAGATGGAGGAGCTGTTCGTCGGCCTGGCGATCGGTAGCGACCCGACCCCGCTCGCCCACCGCTACTTCGTCCTCCAGTGGAACTTCTCGAACGTCGATCCCTCGGGCGGAGTCGAGCAGATCGCTGCCAGCCTTCGCGAACACGTCAAGACCCGCGCCGAGGTCTTCGCGCGGCAATACAAGAACCGCCTTCCCGGTCCGATCCGACTGGACGGCAGCCCGGCGGCGGTCCTCGCCAGCCTGCTGGCCGCGGTCAGCGAAACACCCAACAAGCTATACCTGCTGATCGACGAGTACGACAACTTCGTCAACGAGGTGATGGCGAAAGACGTCGAGACCTACCGCGCCCTTTTCGAGCTCGACGGTCCCTACAAGCAGCTCTTCAAGTCGGTCAAGAACGCCACCGAGGGCCAGGGGCTGGAGCGGGTCTTCGTCACCGGCGTCTCGCCGCTGGCTTTGAACGACCTGACGAGCGGCTTCAATGTTGCCGAGGACGTCTCCTCGAGGCCGGAGCTGGCGGCTCTGTGCGGCTTCCGGGAGACCGAGCTCCGCGACCTCCTGGAGCGGATCGCCGAGGAACGGGAGCTCGCACCGGCGGCCCTCGACGAGGCCCTCGCCACCATGCGAATCTGGTACAACGGCTACCGCTTCGCCCTGGGCGAGACCGAGCTCCTCTACAACCCGACCAACGTCCTCTACTTCCTGAAGAGCCTCCAGCGCTACGGCAAGCCGCCGGACCAACTCCAGGACGAGAACCTGCGGACCGACCGCGGCAAGCTCGCCTTCCTGGCCCATACCGCCGCCGGCGCCGGAGTGATCGAACAGCTCACCGAGGGGGTCGACGGCACCGTCGACGTCACCCAGCTCGAGGCCAGCTTCTCGCTCGACGACCTGACGGCGCGGATGGAGAAAGACCGAGGGACTGTCGCGTCTTTTCTCTACTACCTGGGGCTGCTCACCCTGACGGGCGACGTTCCGCCCCGCCTGAAGATCCCCAACCTGGTGATCCGCAAGCTCTTCCTCGACCGTCTGCTGGAA
>CALZJC010000384.1 GCA_945787525.1 Thermoanaerobaculia bacterium
CCGAGTGGCGCAAAGCCGGGTCGAGAGACGCCACCGGCTCGTCGGCGAGGATCAGCCGCGGCTTCTGCATCAGCGCCCGGGCGATGGCCACGCGCTGTTGCTGGCCGCCGGAGAGCGCGTCGGCGCGGCTGCCCTCGCGGCCGGGCAGACCGACCCGGTCGAGGCAGGCCAGCGCCCGGTCCCGCTCCGGCGCGGAGAACCTCATCAGCAGACTCTGCACCAACCCGGTCTGCGCCAGCGCACCGGAGAGCACGTTGGCCATCACCGAGTGCCGGCGCACCAGGTTGAACTGCTGGAAGATCATGCCCACCTGCCGGCGGAGCTCGCGCAGC
The DNA here is from genome assembly GCA_945787525.1 of Thermoanaerobaculia bacterium. Taxonomy (GTDB): domain Bacteria; phylum Acidobacteriota; class Thermoanaerobaculia; order Multivoradales; family JAHEKO01; genus CALZJC01. The sequence continues at coordinate 333 of CALZJC010000384.1, forward strand.
TCGCGGCCCTGGGCGCCGGTCACTTCCTGGTCGAACAGCCAGATCCGGCCCTCGGTGGGGTCGATGAGCCGATTGACACAGCGCAGCAGGGTCGACTTGCCCGAGCCCGACAGCCCGATGACCACCATGAACTCGCCTTCGCGCACCGTCAGCGTAACGTCCTTGAGGCCCATGACGCCGTTGGGGTAGATCTTGGTCAGGTTCTCGACCCGGACCGCGGCGGTCTCGCTCATGAGCCGGACTCCGCCTCCCGGCGCCGCTCCTCGAGCCGGCGCTCGGCCGCTTCGAGCAGTCCCTCCGCGTCGACGCCGGCGCTGATCAGCGCCTCGCGGAAGCCGTCGTAGGCGCTGTCGTCGGTGGGCACGGCGCCCTTGGCCGACAACACGTCGAAGAAGATCTCGCCGCCCAGATCGGTCTCCAGCAACCTGTCGAACGACTCCTTGAAGCGCCGGAAGATCTCCTCCGGGAAGCCCTCGCGCACCGCCAGCAGGTCGTTGGGGATCGGGTCGGTGAGCTTGACCACCCGCACGTCCTCGAGGAAATCGCGGCGCGCCTTGGCGTCGGTCATCCGCCGCAGGATCAGGTAGCGGCCGTCGCCGACCACCAGCCCCTCCTCGCGCTGGGTGGCGTTGGCCGGCGAGAAGAAGACGGCGCCGCCCTCGGCCTTGCCGTCCCACACCGCCTGCACGGCGTTGGGGTGGCCGCCGGCGTAGTAGACCCGGCCCAGCGACACCCGATGCCGGTCGAGCAGCATGCGCGGAAAGATGTGTCCCGAGGTCGAGGTCTCGTCGGAGAAGGCGAAGCGAGCGCCGTTGAGCTCCTCGATCCGGCGCGGGCCGTCGGTGCGGGCGAGGATGCAGCCGTGGTAGTAGGTGACGTCCTCGGGCGCCGGCTCATCGGTGCGGAAGAGCAGGCGGGTGGCAGCCATGGTGCCGGGTCGGTCGTACTCGAGCTCCTTGCGGCCGTCGCCCACCAGATCGTTGGGTCCGGTCTCGATATAGCCGCTGACCGCCGCCGCCACCTCCAGCCGCCGGTCGAGCAGCCGGCGAACCGCCCCTTTGTCGTCCGCCGCCGGCAGCTCGATCCAGCCCGGCGCCGCGGCGTCGAGCTCCGCAACGACCCGCTCCCGCAGACCGCGACCCAGGTTGGCCGGCACCGCAACCGCGCGGCCGGCCAGGTCCGCCAGCGTGGCCGGCTCGCCGTCCCCGGTGCGGCCCACCACCACCACATAGAGCTCCGAGGTGCGTACCACCTGCAGCCGCGCCTCGGCGCCGTAGCGGGCGTTGGCGATGACGTAGGCGAACGCCGGCATCCAGGCCAGATCGGCCTGCCCCGAGCCCAGCGCCTGGATCACCGCGGCGTAGCTCGTCGGCACCTCGATGCGCAGCGACAGGCCGACGTCCTCGCGCATGAAGCGGGCGAAGTCGTCACCCCGCTGGACCAGCGTGCCCTGCTCCACCGAGGGCACGAAGAGCATGGTGATGACCTCGTCACCCGTGCGCTCGAGGCTCGCCCGCCGCCCGAGGCCCCAGACAAAAACGGCGAACAGCAGCAGGACCAGCGCCCAACCGATCCTTGGCACCCAGCGGCGTCCGGTCAACTGTTCGCGTTCCTGGTGGCTCGATCTTGCCGGCGCGGCGCTGGCGGGTGGCGATGTCGGCTGCCCTCAGGCCGCAATCTACACTAGCAGGGCGGCAGTCGAAACCCGCCGGCGTCCCGCCGGGGGTTTGCCTCATCCAGCGCCTTGCGTCTGGCCCACGGCGCTCGCCACGCGACCGTCCGCAGTCCTGCCACGGGTTGCTAGACTCGCGCGGTCGTGGGCAACCTGCTGAAACTGACGCGGGAGGAGCGCGAGGCGCGCGAGGAGAGCCTGCTGGCGCCGATAGCGACGCGCTCCGCGGCCAGTCGCGGTCGGCAGGCCGACGCGGAGCTCGACCCCCACCGCACCTGCTTCGAGCGCGACCGCGACCGCATCCTGCACTCGAAGGCGTTCCGCCGCCTCAAGCACAAGACCCAGGTGTTCATCAACCCCGAGGGCGACCACTTCGTCACCCGGCTGACCCACACCCTGCAGGTGACCCAGGTCGGCCGCTCGTTGGCGCTGGTGCTCGGTCTCAACGAGCCGCTGACCGAAGCGATCTGCCTGGCACACGAGGTCGGCCACGCGCCGTTCGGACACACCGGCGAAGTAGCGCTGAGCCCCTACGTCGAGGGCGACTGGCTGCACGCCGAGCAGAGCGTGCGGGTGCTCCAGGTGCTGGAGCCGCTGAACCTCACCTGGGAGGTGATCGACGGCGTGCGCTCCCACACCTGGAAGATCGAGCCCGGTCCGGCGACGCCCGAGGGCCAGCTGCTGCGTTTCGCCGACCGCATCGCCTATCTGGCGCACGACTTCGAAGACGCCGCGCGCGCCGGCATCCTCGGGCCGGACGATCTGCCCGAGGAGACCCAGCGGCTGTTCGGCGACCCGGGCTCGGCGTGGATCAAGCGCATGATCCGCGCGGTCATCGACGAGTCGTACCGCCGCGGCGAGGTGGCGATGGAGCCCGAGGTGCTCGAGGCCATGCACCGGCTACGCGACTTCATGTTCGAGCGCGTCTACCTGCGCCCCGCGGCCCGCGAGCAGAACGCCAAGGTCGTCCGCATGTTGCGCAATCTGATGGACTTCTATCTCGAAAACCCCGACGAGATGCCCGAGAGCTACCGCCACCGCAACGAGCCGCTGGTCACCCAGGTGATCGACGTCGTCGCCGGCATGAGCGATCGCTACGCGCTGCGCGCCCACGACCGGTTCTTCCGGCCGCGCTGACTGGTAGCCCTACCTTCTTCGACGGCCCGGTCGTCCACGGCTGCGGCACGCAGGGGCGATGGCGAAGGCAGCACCAATGATGCTCCCAACAACTGCGGCAATGCCGACCGGCACCTCAGAAGTGGCCAGCGTCCTCCCCCGTCCTCCGCTCGCGGCGCCGCCGCACCGCCAGCCCGAGGATGCCGCCCGCCAGAGCCGTGACCCCCAGGAGCTGGGCCGACAGCGACTCCTGTCCGGACTCGATCTGGCCCGAGGTGCAGTAGCCGATGAGCAGTGGCGCGCCGAGCAGCGAGGCAGCGGCCCAGCGCCGCCGGCTCTCGGCATGACGGTGCGCGTACTGGCGCTCGCCGCTGGTCAGGTCCGGATCGCTCGCCACCCGCCAGCGCTCGGCGTCGATCTCGGCCATGCGCCGGCTCGCGGCCCAGCCGGCCAGCCCTCCCACCAGCAGCAGCAGCGGATGCAACGCGCCGGCCGACGCCGCCGGCAGCCCCG
>CALZJC010000385.1 GCA_945787525.1 Thermoanaerobaculia bacterium
AGCCGCGCGGTGCGCCGCCACCTCGAGCCAGAACCGCAGCTCGAGCTGGGGTACTGGCTTGCCGGCCGCCGCCGCGCCAGCGCCATCGATCTGTCCGACGGACTGGCGATCGAGCTGCACCGGCTCTGCCGCGCCAGCGGCGTCGGCGCCGCGATCGAGGCCGACCGGCTGCCTCTGCCGGCGGCGCTCCAACGGCTGGCCGCTCGCTTCGACCGGCCGGCGCTGAGGCTGGCCCTGGCCGGCGGCGAGGACTATGTGCTGCTGTTCACCGTGCCGCCGGGCCTCCGGCCACCGGCCGACCTGGCGGCTCACCGCATCGGCGAGATCGTCGCCGATCTCCGGCTGACCCTCCTGGATGAGGACGGCCGCCGGCGGCGACTGCCGCCAGCCGGCTGGGATCATCTCGAATAGCCCGCCGCCGGCGCCGTCGATCGGCCGCTCGAAAAAGCCGCTCACGAATCCCGGACGGGCCCTGAAGTTGCTCCGGCCCACCGACCGGAGCCGACCGATCAGATACCCCTTACGAGGGGCCTCTGCAGTGCCTTGACCAGCCTCTTCAGCTGCTTCTCGACCCCGGCCTGTCCCTTCTCGATCCGTCGCATCCGAGCCTCCAGCCCCCGGGGAACGGCGGGCGCCTTCTTTGCCGGGACGCTCTTGCGCCGGCCGCGGCGCGATTCCTTGCGCAGCTGACTGAACACCGGCACGGCCTCGACAGGAAAGCGCCGTTTGCGCCCCGTGCCGTGCGAGGGGATCCGGCGGCCGTGCAGCCGGACGTAGCGCAGCAGGGTCGGATAGGAGATGCCGGTGCGCCGACCGATCTCGGACAATGAGATCAAACCCTCGGCAGCCGCCGCCGGCCGTGCCGCGGGCTTGGCAGCCGCCGGTGCCGCCGCTTTGCGCGGCCGACCGCGCTTCTTGAGGTTCTCCTTCTTGATCCGCCGGAAGGTCTCGAGAGACTCGACCTTGTAGCGTTGGGTTCGCCCCTTGCCAACAGTCTGCAAACGCCTCTGGTACTCCTTCTTATAACGCTGCAACGTCGGCATCGAGATACCGGTTCGCTTGGAGACCTCGGTCAGAGTCAGCGGAGCCCCACTCTTGGACGCTGCTTTCTTCGCCACCGGTCGCTTGACCCTGCGTTTCCTGGCGGCGCTCTTCGCCGGCCCGCGCCGCGCCTTCGGCGCCGCTTTCACGGCCTTCTTCGGGCGCGCCTTCTTGGCCCGACCGGGACGCTTGCGCGCAATTCTCTTCCTTGCCATATATGACCTCCTCTTCTTCTAAAACATGACTGGTACTTCCGTCGACCCGAACTGATTATCAAATACGCTCGTTTGCCTGTCAACTTGTCAGAGAACCGGAATTCCTGTGACCAGACGCCGGCCGCTGCCAGCCCCTGGCCGCCGCCCCGGCCACGGAGGGCTTGACGTGCAGGCCCGGATGTTCTATCCTTCCATCCGGATGAAGGGATCAAGCAATCCACGCCCGCTCTTCGACCGGCTCTCCGAGCTCGGCGATCCCGTGCGCTGCCGGCTTCTGCTGGCTCTCGATTCGGAGGAGCTGACGGTGTCGGAGATCTGTCAGGTGATGCAGCTGCCGCAGTCCACCGCCAGCCGCCACCTGCGCATCCTGGCCGAGGGAGACTGGGTCACCCGCCGCCGTGACGGAACCAGCCAGCGCTATCGGGGCGCCGTCGAGCGGCAACCGGATGCGGCCCGCGGTCTCTGGCTGCTGTTGCGCGCCGAGCTGGCGGACTCGCCCGACGCCGCCCAGGATCGGCGTCGGCTGCGCGACGTCGTGGCGCAACGGCAGAGCCGCTCGCAGGAGTTCTTCTCCACCGCGGCTGGTCAGTGGGGCGAGCTGCGCCGCCGCCTGTTCGGCAAGCGCTTCGAAGCCCCGGCGCTGGCCAGCCTGTTCGACCCCGACTGGACCATCGGCGACCTGGGATGCGGAACCGGCGAGCTGACCGAGGCGCTGGCCGCCGGCGCCGGTCAGGTGATCGCCGTCGACGACTCTGCGGCCATGCTGCAGGCGGCCCGCAGCCGACTCAATGGCCGCGGCAATGTCGAGCTGAGACAGGGGCGGATCGAATCACTGCCGATCGCCGACGGCGATCTGGATGCCGCCACCCTGGTCCTGGTGCTGCACTACCTGGCCGAACCTCTCAGCGCCATCCGCGAAGCAGCCCGCACGCTGCGGCCGGGAGGCCGCCTCCTGGTGGTCGACATGCTGCCGCACGAGCGCGCCGAGTATCGCCAGGAGATGGGACACGTGTGGCTCGGATTCGAGCCGCGCGAGGCCACCCGCTGGCTGCGGGACGCGGGGCTCGGCCAGATCAGGCTGCGCCCGCTGCCGACCGACCCGGACGCCAAGGGCCCGGCGCTGTTTGCCGCGATCGCCGTCAAACCGGCGAAGCGAAAGAGGTCCAGGAAAGCAACCAAAACCGGCGGCGGCAGCCGCAATCGAAATCGCTAGTGGTCACTAGCAACAACCCGAGGAGGGCACCATGACCGTACTGACCCCAGATCAAGAGACCGCCGAGAAAGCCACCGGCACCCGGCTGGCCTACAAGGTGGCCGACCTTTCACTACACGAGATGGGCCGCAAACAGATCCGCCTGGCCGAGCACGAGATGCCGGGCCTGATGGCCCTGCGCCAGAAGTACGGCGCCGAGCGCCCGCTGGCCGGTGCCCGGGTGATGGGCTCGCTGCACATGACCGTGCAGACCGCGGTGCTCATCGAGACGCTGACCGATCTCGGCGCCGACGTGCGCTGGGTGTCCTGCAACATCTTCTCGACCCAGGACGAGGCGGCCGCCGCGGTCGTCGTGGGCCGGCCCCAGAACGGCGGCACGGTGGACGCCCCGAAGGGCGTGCCGGTCTTCGCCTGGAAGGGTGAGACGTTAGAGGAGTACTGGTGGTGCACGACGCAGGCACTGACCTGGGACGACGGCTGGGGCCCGGACCTGATCGTCGACGACGGCGGCGACGCGACCATGTTCATCCATCTCGCCAGCGAGTACGAGGCCGCCGGCGAGGTGCCCGAGTTCGACCCCGAGAGCGAGCCCGAGGAGTGGGGCGTCATCCTCGCGACCCTGCGCCGCGAGTTGGCCGAGAACCCCGGCCGCTGGACGCAGATCGCCGGCAACGTCAGCGGCGTCTCCGAGGAGACCACCACCGGCGTGCACCGGCTCTACCAGCGCCAGAAGGACGGCACCCTGCTGTTCCCGGCGATCAACGTCAACGACTCGGTGACCAAGTCCAAGTTCGACAACGTCTACGGCTGCCGGCACTCGGTGGTCGACGGCCTCAACCGCGCCACCGACGTCATGCTGAGCGCCAAGGTCGCGGTGGTCTGCGGCTTCGGCGAAGTCGGCAAGGGCTGCGCCCAGGCGCTGCGCGGCCAGGGCAGCCGAGTGATCGTCACCGAGATCGATCCGATCTGCGCCCTGCAGGCGGCGATGGAGGGCTACCAGGTCACCACTCTCGAGGAGGTGGTGGAGACCGCCGACATCTTCATCACCACCACCGGCAACAAGGACATCATCACCGCCGACCACATGGCGCGCATGAAGGACAAGGCGATCGTCGGCAACATCGGTCATTTCGACAACGAGATCGACATCGCCGGGCTGAAG
>CALZJC010000386.1 GCA_945787525.1 Thermoanaerobaculia bacterium
CACCGTCACCAGCGCGGAGATGACCCGCTTTCTCCTCAGCCTGGACGAAGCTGTAGATGTCGTCTTCCAGAGTCTGCGGGAGGCCAAGCGGGGCGAGATCTACGTTCCCATCGTGCGGGCGGCACGGGTGATCGATATCGCTCGGGCGATGATCGGCGGCAGAGACATCGAAGTGGAGATCATCGGCGTCCGGCCGGGCGAGAAGCTCAACGAAACGCTGGTCTCCGAGGAGGAGTGCCACCACGTGGTGCGGCGCGGGCAGTTCTACGTGATCCTGCCGCTATTGCCCGAGCTGCGGGAAGAGACGCCGGAGAAACAGGAGCTGGCGCAGGAGTACAGCTCGGCCGACGATCTCCTCGATCTCGAGGGCACGGCCGAGCTGCTGGAGCAACACGGGCTGCTGCCGAGAGAGCGCGAGCTGAGCGAGAGCGAGGCGATTCTCCTTTGAGGCCATCGTGAAGCGGCTCAAGGTCGTCACCGCCGTTGGCACCCGGCCGGAGCTGATCAAGCTTTCGCGGGTCATTGCGGAGCTCGAGCAGCGGACCGATCACGTCCTCGTCCACACGGGGCAGAACTACGACTACGAGCTGAACGAGATCTTCTTCGAGCAGCTCGAGATCCGGCGACCGCACCACTTCCTCGAAGCCGCCGGCGAGACCGCGGCAGCGACCGTCGGCCAGGTCATCTCGGGCGCGGACCGGGTGCTGGCCGCCGAGGCTCCCGACGCGGTGCTGGTGCTTGGCGACACCAACAGCTGCCTGGCCGCCTACGCCGCCAAGCGGCGGCAGATCCCGGTCTTCCATATGGAGGCCGGCAATCGCTCGTTCGACGAACGGATCCCCGAGGAGATCAACCGCCGCATCATCGACCACATCAGCGACATCAACCTGCCCTACACCGAGCATGCTCGCCGGTATCTGCTGGAGGAGGGCTTGCAGCCGACCCAGGTGATCAAGACCGGCTCTCCTCTCGCGGAGGTGCTGGAGTACTACCGGGAGGGTATCGAGAGCTCGAACGTGTTGGCAGACCTCGAGCTCGAGCCCGACAGCTTCTTCGTGGTCAGTGCGCATCGGGAGGAGAACGTCGACGATCCACGGCGTCTGGCACGCCTGCTGTCGGCTCTGGGCGAGGCGGCGGAGCGCTACGCCAGGCCGATTGTCGTCTCCACTCACCCGCGGACCCGGCAGCGGCTCGAGCAGCTCGAAGACACGTCGCAGCAGCACGCCGGTATCCGCTTCCTCAAACCACTCGGTTTCCTGGACTACGTCAAGCTCCAGATGGAGGCGTTCTGCGTCCTCAGTGACAGCGGTTCGCTGACCGAAGAGGCGTCGCTCCTGAACCTGCCGGCGGTGACCATCCGGGATGCCCACGAGCGGCCGGAGGGGATGGACGAGGCGACCCTGGTGATGTCGGGTCTGTCGGCCGAGCGGATCCTGCAAGCCATCGAGCTGGTCGTCTCCCAGCACTCTCGCCAGAAACGCCGATTTCGCGTCGTAGACGACTACCGGGCCGACAATGTCTCGGCCAAGGTCGTTCGCATCATCCTGAGCTACGTCGACTACGTGAACGCAAACGTCTGGCGAAAGCCGAGGTGACTCGGGCGCCGCTACCACAGGCGATAACCGTGCGGTACAGCAGGCGGTGCCGGTAGCAATGCACCGCCACCTCGTGCCCGCGGCTCGCGATCTCGCGGATCAGCTCGGGATAGTGCTCGCTGACGGTCGTCAGGATGAAGAAGTGGCCTTGCTTCCCCACGCATCGAGAGCCTCGAGACAGCCCAGGGTGTTCCGCACGACCGACTCGTGCGGCACCGCTGGGATCGACGAATCGGCCTCGACGAAGAGGTCCCGCGAGGAGTTGCACCAATCCTCGAAGTCCACCGTGAAGGCGGACCTGGAGCCCTCTTGGCCCGCCGCGTCGCTCACGACGCACCCCGCCTGGATGCCTCGGCCGCCTGCCGCATGGCGCCGGCGATGATCGGCTCGATCCGGGCCAGATCGTCCGGTCCGAGGTCCTGCCGCCACTTGCCTACGCTGCCGGCGGAGACGGTCGCCACGGCCTCCCGCGCAGCCGCTTGCGGCACCGCGACGTCGAGAAAGGACAACACCCGCTGCAGCTCGTGCAGCGGCTCCTCGACGAAGCGCTCGTAGGACACCACCAGCCGGCGGCCGGGTTCGAGTGTCCCGAGATCGGTGAGCGATCTCTCGACGCACCTCGCCCACTGCAGAGCGCAGAGCTCGGCCAGTGGCCGGCCTTCGCGCACCGCCTCGTGCAGCTCGGCGAACTCGGGACCCCAGGAGCTCCAGGCGCCGCCACCGCGGTTGGCCAGGCCCCGCAGGCGCCTCGTCAGCGCGCTTCCCACGACCCACGGCAGGTCGCTCAAGGCGGTGTACCGAAGCTTTTTCAGATAGTAGACGCCGCCCGCCACCGGCCGCTGCCAACGTCTCATGGTCGACGCAACGGCATCTCGACCGTCCCGCAGCAGCGCCAGATACCGGGCATCGGGCACCAGCCTGTCGACGTAGAGAACGCGCAGCGAGTTGGCGCAGGTCTTCTCGACGACATAGTCGGCGCCGCTCCGCCTCGCCACCTGGCCGAACCGCCTCTGCATGAACGAGCGCACGCCGGCCCGCGCCCGCTCCGGCGCCAGCTCGTCGCTCGGCACGGTGATGCTGCCGTGCTTCCAGACGGGGTTGATCTCGTCGCACGCCCAGGTGGCGAATCCCGGCAGCCGCGTCAGCACGTCCCGCAGCATGTTGGTGCCGGAGCGCGGCGCGCCGATGATGATGACCGGCTGATAGGTCAGGGACGACACTCCCGTCCGCCGGCCACCCGCTCGGGGATCGAGTCCCACCGCTCGAGCACGGCATCGCGGCCGAACGTCTGGCGGGCGAATCGCGCGATCTCGGGGCGCCGTTCCCGCCAGTAGTCGCGACGATCCCGAGCGTCGCGAATCGCTCGGGCGGTAGCTTCGTGATCACCCTGCTCGCAGCAGTAACCCAGGTCGTTGTCGACGATGTCCGAGGCGAGGCGACTGTTCCTCTCGACGATGGTCAGGACCGGGCAGCCGGCGGCCAGACACATCATCGTCTTGCTTGGATAGGCCACTCTGTACACCTGCCGGCCAAGCGAGACCAGGTTCAGATCGGCCTCTTCCATGGCCCGCATCGCAACTGCCAGCGGCTGGTACGGGCAGAAGAAGACTGTCCGACCCACCAGCTCTCCGGCCGCCGCTTCGAGGCCGGCCTTCGCCGCCCCTTCTCCCATGAACAGGAACTTGATCCCGGTCTCGTCGCGCAGTAGCCGCGCCGATTCGATGACGTGCTCGAGCCCCTGAAAGCGGCCCAGATTGCCGGCGAACAGCACTGCGAAGTCGTTGCCGGCGATGCCCAGGGTCTCACGCAACGCCGAATGGGCGGCTCCATCGCTGCCGTTCGAGAAGACGAAGTTGTTGATCACCTCGATCTGGCTCGCGCTGACCCCGCGTTCGACCAGGGTCGCCTGCATGTCGGGCGACAGCGTTACGATGAGCGCCGCTCTCCGGCAGGTCGCCCGGTCCAGTCCCCGCAGGAGCCGATACAACGCCTCGCTGCGCAGCTGACCGGTCAGCCGAGTGCTCTCC
>CALZJC010000387.1 GCA_945787525.1 Thermoanaerobaculia bacterium
GGTGGCTACCACCGGCAGACCGGCCGCCATCGCCTCGAGAATGGCCAGCGGGAAGCCCTCGTAGAGCGACGGCAAGCAGAACACGTCCGCTGCCGCGTAGAGCGCGGGCATGCGATGGTGCGGCACGGCGCCCTCGAAGCGCACCGCGCCGGTCAGACCGAGCCGGCGGACCTGGTCTTCGAGAGCCGGGCGCTGCTCGCCGTCGCCGGCCAGCCGCAGGCGGGCGTCCGGCGCCCGGCGGCGCACCTCGGCGAAAGCCTCGACCAGCACCGCGACCGCCTTGCGCGTCCGCAGCCGACCGGCGTAGAGCACCTCGACGCCGGGCTCGGCCGGCGGGCGGGGCGGCAGCTCGAGCGGCGTGACGCCGTTGGCGATCACCGCCGCCACGCGGCAGCCGTAGTCGGTCTCCAGCTCCTCTGCGGTGGCCCGGCTGGGGGCGACGACCGCGTCGGCCAGCCCGGCGGTCAGCCGGCCGGCGAGGGACAGCAGCGGCGCCCGCAGCCAGGCGAACAGCCTCTCGCCCGCCGTCGGTCTGGCGATGGTGCGGCCGTCTGCCCGCAGGCGGTGCACGGCCCAGCGCTCGCGCCGGTACGACACCTGGAGGGTGGCCACCACCCGGGTGCCGCCGGCCGTTCGGCCGAAGGCGCGCGCCAGGCGCACCGCCAGGGCGACCAGGACACCGTCCGACTCGTGCAGGTGCACGACGTCGAAAGGCCGGTGGCGCGCCAGACCGATGAAGCGCGCCGCCGCCCGCAGCGGGAAGAGCAGCTTCGCTCCCGGCAGCCGCTCGGCCAGTTTGTCTTCTTCGGCCGCCTGGCGCACCAAAACGCGCACCGCGTGACCGGTGGCGTCGAGCTGTCGCGCCAGCTCGAACACCAGGGTGCCCACCCCCGAGATGTCGGCCGGCGGATAGGTGTTGGTGACGATGAGGATCCGCATGGTGACGCGCCGGCCGGAAGGCGGCGTGGGGAGCGGGCTCAGGCGGCGGCGACGGCCTGCTGGTAGAGGCGGTCGTGCAGCTGCGCCACCGCGCCCCAGTTGAGCTCTACCTCGACCCGTCGCCGGCCGGCGTCGCCCATGCGTTGGCGCAGAGCGTCATCGGCCAGGAGTTGGCTGACGGTCGTGGCCAGGGCGGCCGGGTCCTTCTCCGGCACCAGCCGGCCGGTTTCGCCGTCGATTACAGCTAGCGGCATACCGGCCACATCGGTGGCCACCACCGGCCGCCCGGCGGCCATCGCCTCGAGCACCACGATGGGCAGCCCGTCGATGTTGCCGCCCGGGTCGCGGATCGACGGCATGACGAAGAGGTCCGCGGCGGCCACCAGCTCCAGCACTTCGTCGTGCGAGAGCATGCCGGGAAAGCTCACCCGCTCGGCGATGCCCAGGGCGCGCGCCTGCTGCTCGAGCTCGGCGGCCAGCTCGCCGCCGCCGCCGATCACCAAGCGCGCCGAGGGGTGGCTCTCGAAGATCTCGGGCGCCGCCTCCAGCAGGTAGCGGAAGCCCTTCTTGTAGACCAGACGGCCGACCGCCGCCACCATCGGCTCGCCGGGGCCGACGCCGAAGCGTCGCCGCGGCGCCTCCCGGTCCGGTTCCGCTGGCACCAGATTGGTTCCGTTGGGCACCAGCGGCACCTTGGCGGCGAACTGCTCGCCGCCGAGCCGCAGCAGCCGCTGTTGCAGGTCGGCGCTGCACGAGGTGACGTGGCTGGCGCCGCGCAGCGCGGTCGCCGCCATGCGGCCGAGGGGCGCGGCGCGCTCGGCCATGAAGATGTCGGATCCATGCAGCGTCGCGGCGAACGGAACCCCGGTGGCGCGCGACACGCGCGAGGCGATGTAGCCGTTGGGCAACAGCCAGTGGGCGTGGATCAGCTCGATGCCCTCGTCGCGCACCAGCCGGCGCAGCGCCCGCTCGCCGGCGAGGAAGTAGAGCGGCGATAGCATCCACGCCGCCAGCTTCATGCCGACGTCGCGGCTCAGGGTGCGCGAGTAACCCAACAGGTGGAGGCTCGGCGGCCAGACATAGCGAAACGAATGCACGGTGAGCGGCGAGCCGGGATCGTCGCGTAACTCCGGGTCCCAGGGCACCAGAACGTGCACGTTGTGGCCCAGCCCGGCCAGCTCCTCCGACAGGTTCTTGACGAACGGCCCGTGGGTGTCGCCGGGAAAGCGCGGGAAGCTGTGCGCCATCACGGCCACGTTGAGCGGGCGGTCGGTCTTCATCGGGCAAGGCTATCTCGATTGCCAGCGGCCCGAAAGGCTGGCCGCGGTTGGCGTCGATGGTGCGGAGCGGGGCCGTCCGGGCGGTAGACTCGACAGGCTTTGTCGCCCGTCTCCGGATCCAACTCGACGCGATGGGTAGCCGCGGCCTGGGCCCTGGCCGGGGCCGGTCTGATGCTGGCTCTGGCGCTGGCCGTGGTGGGTGGCGATCGGGGTGTCTGGGGCGACGAAGATACCTACGTCGGCATGACCGCCAGTCTGGCGCGAGACGGCGATCTGGCCTTCGACGAATCCGACCGGGAGTGGGCAACCACGCGTATCGGCGGGCCGCCGGCGACCTTGATCCTGCAGCGCGTGTCGTCGGGGGTCAGCTACTCGAAGCCGGTGGTCTATTCGCTCCTGGCACTGCCCTGGTACCGGCTCCTGGGTGAGCCGGGGCTGGTGGTGCTGAACCTGCTCCTGGTGGCCGGGGCGTTGGCCCTGGCCTGGCTCTATCTGCGCCGCCTGGGTCCGGCGAATCGGGCGGCCCTGACCCTGCTGACCTTCGCCGTCTGCGGGGTGCTGCCGTTCTATCTCGGCTGGCGGATGAGCGATGCCGTCCAGACCGCTCTCAGCCTGGCCGGTCTGGCCCTGGTGGCGGCCGGCGTGCGGGCTCGTCGCGGCCGCGGCTCCCTGCTGCGGGTGGCGGCCGGTGGGCTGCTTCTCGGGCTGCTGGCCGCCATGCGTCTGCCCGGTCTGGCGCTGGCGGCTGCGGCGGTGGCCGGAGGTCTGTGGGTCGGTCGGCGGCGCGGCGCCGCTGCGGTGGCGCTGACCGCGCTGCTGGGCTTCGGTCTGGCGAGCGGCGCCGGTCTCGCTCTGGCGGGCAGCGCCAACCCCTACAAGGAAGTGCGCTCCAGCTTCAGCGGCGAGACCGGCTATCCGGTGGGTCAGAGCGCCGCATGGCAGCGCTTCGAGACGAGCCCGGCAACCCAGTCCGCGGGCTGGTTGCCACGGCTCGACTGGACCCGCAGCCTGTACTCCGGGTTCTACTATCTGGTCGGCCGGCACACCGGCCTGCTGATCTACTTCCCGGCGACGCTGGCGCTTCTGGCGACCGCCTGCGCGCGGCGCGACCGGCTCTCCCTGGCACTGCTGGCCGGGCCGGCGGTGATCGCGCTGTTCTATCTGCTCTGGCTGCCCGAGAACTACTTCGGCGGCTCGACCTTCTTCGGCAATCGCTACTTCCTGATGGCCTATCCGGCGCTGCTGGTGGCGCTCGACCGGCTGCCCTCGGCACGGTCGCTGGCGCTCTCCTGGGCGGTGGGCCTGATAGTCGGAGCTTCCGCTCTGGTCTCGATGCTGGCGATGGCCGAGAGCCCCGCACCGAGCCAGAGCCATGTCAACGCCGG
>CALZJC010000388.1 GCA_945787525.1 Thermoanaerobaculia bacterium
CCGCCCGACGATGGACTCGACCTCGCTTGGATCCACGGCCGGCATAAGGGCCTACTTGCGGAAGACCTCTTTGCCGTCGACTTCCCAGCTGTCGACGATGGCCATGATGACCGCATCACAAGGCCGCTCGTGGGTCGCCGTGGTCTGTCGGGCGGCGCTGCCGGTGGCGTAGAGCACTACCTCGCCGACACCCGCGCCGACCCCGTCGGCCGCGACCACGGTCCCCGACACGTCCTTGCCGTCGATGTCCATCTGCCGCAGCACAAGGAACTTGAGCCCCTCCATCGAGGCCTCCTTGCGCGTCGCGACGAGGGTGCCTACCACCTTGCCCAGCAGCATCGCTCGCTCCGGCTAGCCGGTCGACTTCATCAGCCGCTCTTTTCCTTCTTGGCCTGGTCGCCACGACCGAGCGGCAAGCTGACGTCGACGTTGGTGTGCGGCCGCGCGATGACGTGTACGGCCACCACTTCGCCGACCTTCTCGGCGCCGCGGGTGCCGGCGTCCACCGCCGCTTTGACCGCGGCCACGTCGCCTCGGACAACGGCCGTCACATAGCCGCCGCCGGTCCTCTCGTACCCCACCAGGTCCACCTTGGCGGCCTTGACCATAGCGTCCGCCGCTTCGACCATGGCGGCAAAGCCGCGGCATTCGATCATTCCCAGTGCTTCTGCCATCGATTCTTCCTCCTTCGAGCGGCAGCAGCCGCCTATTTCTTGATCTCGCGACCCTCGATTCCCTCGAGAGCCGCCACGGCGGCGCGCCAGCCGACGTCGATGTCGCGCTCCTCACCGCCAAGGTAGAGACGACCGAACGATCCGAAGGTACGCACCTCCAGGATGTTGATGTCGGCCGACTTCTCGGCCTCGTTGGCCGCCAGGGCGGCATACGGCGCGGGCTCGCACTCGAGCACGTAGAGGGTCTGCCCGGGGATCAGCATGTGACCGTGGCGCATCCGGTTGATCAGCTGCACCTGATGGTCGTCCACGTGACGCACGATCTGGCTGGAGAGGATGCGCGGCTTCATGCGATCCGTCTCCTCGTGGCCGATCTCCCTCAAGATCTGGGCGCCGGCGCCCCGGGTCTCGGCCTGCTCTTCGGAGTGCACCTCGAGCAGCCCGTAGTAGCGCTCGACGATCTGCATGCCGGGACGCACATGGTGCGATTTCAGCGCCACGTCGGTGAGACGGTTGATCTCGATCCCGGGAGAGATCTCGACGTAGAGCGAGGCGTCCCCGCCCAACGGCAGGAACCCCTGGGCCACGGTACCGAGAAACGCCGCGTACTGCGGCTGCAGGCTGTCGAGGAAGACGTAGGCCCGTAGGTCAATATCCGCCACCGGCCCCTCCTTTCTGTCCACTGACAATCTGGATTCCAGCCGAGGCGCCGATACGGGTGGCGCCCGCGGCGATCATGCGCTGCGCATCGTCGGCGGTCTTGACGCCGCCCGAAGCCTTGATGCCCATCTCAGGTCCTACCGTCTCGCGGATGAGCGAGACGTCGAAGAGGGTGGCGCCGCCGTGACCGAAGCCGGTGGAGGTCTTGACGAAGTCGGCGCGGGCCAGCTGCGACAGGCGCGAGGCGATCACCTTCTCCTCGTCGGTCAGCATGCCGGCCTCGATGATCACCTTGCTGAGGGCGCCCACCTCGCGGCAGGCATCGGCGACGCGCGCGATGTCGTTCTGCACCAGCCGGTGATCGCCGCCCTTCAAGGCGCCGATGTTGATCACCATGTCGATTTCGCGGGCGCCCTCACGCAGGGCCCGCCGTGCCTCCATCACCTTGATCTCGGTCGAGTTGGCGCCGAGCGGAAAGCCCACCACACAGGCTACCGCCACGTCCTTGCCGCGCAGCCGCTGGGCCGCGCGCCGCACCCAGACCGGATTGACGCAGACGGCGGCAAACCGGTACTGGATCGCCTCGTCGCACAGGCGATCGATCTGCTCGGCGGTGGTGCCGGGCACCAGCAGCGTGTGATCGATGTACCGGCCGAGCTCGCTCGGCACCCGCGCGCCGTTGCCGCTGTAGCTGATCCGGCAGGCGCCCTCGCCGACGACCGAGCGGACCTTGTCGCTGCAGTCGGCGGCGCAGCTGCCCTTGCAGTCGCCGCACTTCCCTTCGCCGCCGCCCAGCTCGGCCATGACCTGCCGGGTGACCGCTTCGACAAGGCTGTCGGAAGAAGCCATGCTCAAGCCCCCCGCTCGATCTTCTCTACCCGCCGGGCGTGGCGCCCGCCACCCCACTCGGTGCCGAGCCACGCATCGACGATCTGCCGCGCCAGCGACTCGCCTATCAGGCCGGCGCCCAACGTCATGACGTTGGCGTGATTGTGCTCGCGGCTGTTGCGCGCCGAGGAGATGTCGTAGCACAGCGCCGCCCGGATGCCCGGGACCTTGTTGGCCGCCATGCACGAGCCGATGCCGGCCCCGTCGATGACGATGCCCCAACGGCTGCCGCCGCCGGCCACCGCCCGGGCGACGGCTCGCGCGAAGTCCGGATAGTCCACCGCCTCGCCGCTGTGGGTGCCACAGTCCTTGACCGGGTAGCCCTTCTCCGCCAGGTAGGCGGCCAGCTTCTGTTTGAGGGCGAAGCCGCCGTGGTCGGCGCCGATGGCGATCTCGTCACCCGACCCACTGGTGCTCGTCTGGTGATCGTCAGGCGACATATCTGCAACGACACGGCGTACGACGGCCCGGACCTCTTCTTCGCTCGGCATCGCTCAGCCGATTCTTAGCACAACGGGGGAGCGAATGGAAGAGATACGTAACTGAATAGTTACTGATGTAACACCGGCGCGCGCGCCTGCATCAACGATACGCCGCTGTAGTAGTGGCGCAGGATGTCGCGGTAGCCGTGCCCGCGAACCGCCATGCCGTAGGCACCGACCTGGCAGAGACCCACCCCATGTCCCCAACCGCGGCCTCTGAAAAGCCAACCGGGCGGCCGGCCGGGCGGCTCCAGGCGCTTGGCGGTGAACAGCGTGTCGGGCAGATCGAGCGTCCACCGAACGGCCAGGCCCCGCACGTCGACGCTGTCGCCAGCGGCGCCGACCAGGCGCAGATGGCCAACCCGCCCCGAGACCCCGCGCGACACCAGCTCGAACTTCGCCAGCTCGAGCCCGGGGTAGCGGGCGGCTGCCAGCTCCGCCAGCTGATCATCACTGCGGAATCGCGTCCACGAGCTCAGGTTGCTGGTGCGGTCGAAGGCGACACCGTCCGTGTCGACCTCCTGGACCACGGCGACGAGCTCGCGGCCGGCCAGATAGAGCGTCAGGCGGTCGCCGGCGAGAAGCGCCAGGGGGCCCGAGCTGATCCGGTCGGCGCGTTTGCGGAAGGTGGCCAGCCTTGCCGGCAGCGGCAGCGTCTCCGGCTCGCCCCCGGCGCGGATCGACAGCTCTCCACCTGCGGCGGACAGATAGCGCACCTGGCGCCGTTCGAGAACGCGCAGAAAGATCGCCAGTTGAAACAGGGTCTCCTCGATCTCGGCCGCCGCAAGCGGTTGGTCCAGATCGCCGGCCAGCAGCCCGCTGCGCATCAGGTAGGCCGCCAGGCGCAGATCGGCCTCGCTCCAGTCGGGCGGCCGCACGTCCAGCAGATAGGACA
>CALZJC010000389.1 GCA_945787525.1 Thermoanaerobaculia bacterium
TGGAGGCCGTTGTCGGTCGGCAGCACCAGATCCGAGATCAGGAGGTCGATCTGGACGTCCGGCTGAGCAGCGATCCGCAACGCATCCGTCGAACACGAGGCCTCCAGGACCGTGTAGCCATGGCTGGAGAGCAGCCCCGAGAGCAGCTGCCGGACTCGCTCTTCGTCCTCGACCAGGAGGATGGTCTCATCTCCGTGGCTGCTCAATAGACTCGGTCGCGGTGGCAGCTGCTCGGCATCGGCGGCTTGGCGGGGCAGGTAGATCTTGAAGGTCGAGCCTTTCTCGGGTTCGCTGTAGGCCCAGATGTAGCCGCCGCTCTGTTTGATGATGCCGTAGGTCGTGGCCAGTCCGAGACCGGTCCCCTGGGTCGCCCTCTTGGTGGTGAAGAACGGTTCGAAGATCTGCCCCAGGGTTTCCTTGTCCATGCCAATCCCGGAATCGGATATCGCCAGCAGGACGAAGGCCCCGGATGCGCCCCCCGGGTGGGATTGCGGATAGCCCTCGTCGAGATCGACGTTGCTGGTCTCGAAGGTGAGAATGCCCCCGCTCGGCATCGCATCCCGGGCGTTGACGGCGAGATTCAGCAGCACCTGCTGCAGCTGGCTCGGGTCGACCCTGACCGTTCCGATCTCCGGGTCCAGCTTCATCACCACCTCGATGTCCTCCCCCAGAGTGCGGTTCAGCAGCTCCTCGGTCTTGCCGATCTCGTCGTTCAGATCGAGGGTCCGCGGGCGCAAGACCTGCTGGCGGCCCACCGCCAGGAGTTGTCGAGTGAGAGATGCTGCGGTCTCTCCGGCGGAGATCACCTGCTCCAGATAGGGGCGACAGGAGGCGTTGTCGGATCCCAACTCGGCGATCGCGATCTCGCTGAATCCGAGGATGGAGGTCAGGAGGTTGTTGAAGTCGTGCGCGACGCCGCTCACCAGCTGGCCGACCGCCTCGAGCCGCTGCGCTTTGAGCAGATGCTCCTCGGCTCGTTTGCGCGCCGTGATGTCTTCCTGAACTCCGACATAGTTGATGATGCCACCGGCGTCGTCGATGATCGGCGAGATGGAGGCCAGAACCCAGTAGGACTCGCCCAACTTGGTCTTGTTCTGCAGCTCGCCGTGCCAGGCTTCGCCGCTGATCAGGGTCTGCCAGAGATCGGCGTAGACCTCTGGCGAGGTGGCGCTGGACTTCAGCAAGCGCGGGTTCTGGCCCAGCACCTCGTCTGCCCCATAGCCGGTGACCTCGGTGAACTTGGGGTTGACATACGTGATCTCGCCTGCGGGGTCGGTGATCAGTACGATGCTGGGGCTCTGCTCCACGGCACGCGACAGCACTTCCAGAGTGCGCTGACGTTCGACCCTCTCGGTGATGTCGCGGTCGACGCCCGAGAAACGGATTGGCCGGCCGGCGGGGTCTCGCTCGACCCTGCCCAGGGTCTCGAACCAGAGGAGCTTCCCCGATCTGTGGCGGATGCGGTAATCGGCTCGGTGCTCCTCCAGCTGACCAGACAACGCCTGCCGAGCCGCCTCCTCCACTCTGGGCCGGTCCTCGTCGACGATCCGATCTCGCCAGGCAGCCAGCGAGTTGGGGAACTCGTCGGCGGAGAATCCGATCAGCTCTTTGAGAGGCGGCGACAGATAGACCCGGTCCGGTACTTCCTCGGTCTCTGTGGGCTGCAACTCGATATCCCACCAGCCACCGCGGGAGCCCAGTATCGCCAGTTCGAGGCGCTCCTCGAAGCCGCGTAGCTCGCGCTCGGTGGTCTTGCGCTGTTGCAGCTCCGCATTGGCGCGGTCGAGGCTCGAGAGGCTACTGAGCAGATTGCGCCGGCGGGACACGAAGACTGTCGCGGCGAGCGCGAGGGCCGTCAGTAGAACCGCGAAGAGCTGCAGCCTGGGAACCTGGGGCAGGGTCGCGAGGAGGACTGCCGTCCAACTGCAGGAGATGACGATCGCCGAGGTGACGAACCACGCCCGGGAAAGAAGGAACGCGCCGCTGCCGATGAGAATGACGACGACAAAGCCGGTCGAGGTCGAGTCCGGCTCGAAGGAGAAGAGCAAGAGCACACTGAGATACGGCAGGCCGATGTCCACGGCCGCGAGCAGCCGCAGCTGGCGACTCGAAAGGTCTCGCTCGAGAAGAGCGTGCCGCTGGCCCAGGAAGAAGACGATCAGCAGCGCTTCAGCCAGTGCCATCGCCACCCGAGCGCGGCCGTCCAGCTGCACCAGATGCAGCGGCATCAGCAGCGCGTAGATGGCGATCAGGCCGCTGCAGAGCGGAACGAGCGCTTCCACGGAGACCGGCAACGGCAGCAACGCACTCCGTGAGTGCGCGGAGGCGCCACCTGCGAGTGTCTGGTTCTCAGCCTTCATCTGTCGCCACAAGCGCCTGCTGCCAGCCAGCGGACTGCCCCGGCAATTCGTGTTCGGTCAAGCCGGAGGGTGTGACGAGAGGGTGAGATTTCGGAACACATTACAAAGAAATAGATTGTTTTTTGAATTTTATCACGAAGGGGCCGGTGGCTCCGACCTGGACCCGACACGATCGTCGGTTCAGGTGGCCGCGGTCAGCAGTCAGCCAGCAGGAGGTTTCGGAGGCTCGACGCGGTCAAGCGCTCAAGCGGCCCGATCGACCAGCGTTCGGTAGAGCTCTCGGAACTGTTTCGTCACTTTGTGGCCCGGCGACAGATAGACCAGGGGCCGGTGCCGCTCGTGGGACTCCCGGACCTTGACCGAGGCGTTGATGAACGGCCGCAGGACCGGCAGCCCCTCCGCTTCGAGCTCACCGACCAGCCGTCGTGGCAGCCGGGCCTGCTCCTGGAAGAGGTTCACCACGATGCCGCCGATCTCGATCTGCTCGTTGTGGTCCTCGTGCACCTCGCGCACCGTGCCGAGCAGCTGGTAGATGGCCCGGCGGGAGAACTCGTCACAGTCGAAGGGGATGAGACAGCTGTCGGCGGCGATCAGCGCCGAGGTGGTGAAGAAGCTGCTCGCCGGTGGAGTATCGAGGAACACGGCGTCGAACTCGTCCAGCCGGCGCAGCAGATCGCGCAGCTTGTAGATCTTGTAGCGCGCCTCGAGCTTGGGTTGGATCTCGGCCAGCCGCGCGTCGGCCGGCAGCAGCCAGAGGTTGTCGAACGGGGTCTCGTGGAGCCACTCATCGTTGCCGTCGCCGAACAGGTGGAAGCCCAGCGACTGCTCGAAAAAGTCGGCCGCGTTGGGCAGCGCCTCGCAGGCCTCGTGACCCATCAGATAGTGGGACGAGTTGGCCTGCGGATCGAGATCCACCACCAGGGTCTTGCGGCCCTCGGTGGCGCTCACCGCCGCCAGATTGCAGACCACCGAGGTCTTGCCCACTCCACCCTTGCGATTGAACACTACGTGACGCATGGTCTTCGCTCCCCGAGGAACGATGACACGCTCCCGGGCCGGCGAGCGCCACTCGAAGGGGTAGTGCCGCCTCCCGAGCGGCGCGGCCTCTCAGCCGGCGAGCAGGAGAATCAAACCGGCTGAAAGCGTCAGCACCACGATCTGCAGAGCCACGCCGGCTTTGAGGAAGTCGCCGCAGCGGTAGCCGCCGGGACCGAGCACCAGGGCGTTGACCGG
>CALZJC010000390.1 GCA_945787525.1 Thermoanaerobaculia bacterium
GAAGGCCCGCAGCACGTTCTCTCGCCGCGGCGCCGCCGGCCACTCGCCAGCGCGCAGCAGGGCCATCGCCCAGCGTCCGGCCCAGTCCCAGCGCCGCAGCCAGGCCGGCGCCTTGTGTGAGACGCGAGCGGTCCGGCCCGAGCGCATGACGATCCGGTTGCGTGCCGGGTCGAACCCTACGACCACGGCGTAGTGCCAGACCGGAGCGCTCGGCAAACCGAGATTGAGCAGCACCAGCACCGGGCGCCCTGCCCTCAGCTCGGCCAGGACGGCCGTCGGCTCCGGTGGCAGCGAGTAAGCGATGCGATCGAAGCCGCGTGCCGCCGCGAGCAACTCGACCTGCAGGCTGCCCCCGAGGCCCGGTACGTAGACCCGGCGTACGATCTCGTCGTAGTCGGCAACGACGCCGCTGTGCTCGAGAACGGTGAGCAGGCTTGCGGGCCCGCAGTGATTCGACTCCTGCGGATGGAAGGGCACATCGGCGAGCTCGACGGGCCCCTGGAACCCGTCGAGAGCATCGAGGCGCAGGGTGGGGTTGAGACTGCAGCCGGAGGCCAGGACCAGCAACCCCAGACCGGCCGCCGGCGCGCAGAGCGCAAGACGCCGCGGTCTCAAATCTTCTTGAAGATGTCGATCACCCCAAGCAGCTCGAGGATCAGGAGGACCACGAAGGTGATGCCGATGACCTCGATGACGCCGGCGCCGGCGGGGGCCTCGTGAATCCTCTCGGCCAGCTCTTCGAGCTCGGAGACCGAGAGGGCCGAAGCGCGCAGGCGAGCGACCTCCGGGTCGACCCCCAGCGCCTTCAGCTCGGCGGCCACTTGCTGGCGAGCAAGGAACGCGTCCACCGTAGCCCCGGCCGCACCGCCTCTCTCCATACCGAGCGCTTCCGATGTGGAGACGAGCTGGGCGCGACCGGCGGTCGTGCTTGTCAGGATGAGACTGACAACGACGATACAGGTGACGGCGAATCTGGTCTTTTGCCTCATACCTCGCGCCCTCCTGCGGCTCTTCCGTTGGTCAACGGCCTCAGCGTGTCCAGGTCCTGGTGCCGTTTGAAGCTAGCACACTGAAGCCGCCCCGGCTGCGGCACTGGCGCCCTTGGCGGCGCCTACGGCAGCACCGCCAGAAACGCCTCCGCCTCTGGCGGTGGGCTCCCCACTGCGTCCTCGAACAGCACCGACTCCGGCCACAGCCGCCTGCCGTAGTACTCGTTGAGCCACTTCTGGTTGGCCGCCAGCCGCGCTCCCTGGAAGGAGATGCCGGCGAACAGGCCGCGGGCCTTGCCGTAGCTGTAGATCTCGGCCTTGAGCTTGAGGTCGGTGGCCGCTTCGGCGGTGCGTCCCAGCGGCCCGGCGGCGACGCTGGCATCGCCGCCCAAGGTGAACTCGCTCTTGAGCAGCGACTTGACGCTGCGATCGGTGACGAAGAAGAGCACGAAGTCGATGGCCTGGCCGCCGATCTGGAAGCCGAAGCTGCCGCCGGTCATGTTGACGAAGATCGGTGCGCTCCAGCCGTCGCCGCGGCGGCAGGTGAGCACCCCCTTGCCGCGGTGGCCGCCCCAGACGAAGGCGCCCTTGATGACGCCCGGGATCACCGCCACGCAGCGGGCCTCCTGGAGCAGCCTCTTGGGCACCCGCTTGTCCGGCACCGCCATCAACTCGTTCCACACGTCGACGGCGGTGCGCAGCTTGACGCGTTGGCGCTCGCCGGCCAGCGCCGGCATGGCCAGCAGGGTCAGCATCGCGGTGGTCAGCACTACTCTGGATTGGAATCGTCGCATTCTCGGTCTCCTCGGCCCGGCGGCATTATCACCACAAGCGGCGGCGATCGGCTAGCCGGACGGCGCGAGGACCGGCGGCACGTCCTTGCTCGACACCAGGTCGTTGAAGGCGGCCAGCTCGCTGTCGAAGACGTTCTCGAGCTCGGCCAGCAGCTCGTCCAGCTCCCGGCGCAGGTCCCGGTAGCGGGCCGCGGCGCCCTCGGTGGGGCGGGCTTCGGAGCCGCCGACGATCCCCAGCAGGGTCAGGATCTGGTTGTCCAGCCGCGGCGGAAAGTTGAGCACGTCCTGACCCGACTCGGACCTGGTCTGGTGCAGCCGTTCCTCGATGGCGGTCAGCCGGTTGCGCACCGCCTCGGCCATCTCGGCTACCCCTTCGCCCCGGCCGGCTTCCTCGAGCCGCGTGGCGAGGTCGGCCACCTGCGAGCGCGCGTCGCGCAGCCGGGCGAGGGCCCGGTGGCTCTCGGAGAGATCCCGCCAGAGCTTCGTGGCGAGATCGTACTGGGCGTCCCAGTCCGCCAGCGTGGTGTCCAGCCGGGGATCGCCGGCCACTTCGACAGAGCGCTCGGCGCTCCAGTCCCCCATCTTCAAGCGCACGGTGTAGCTGCCCGGCGGCACGCGCGGCCCGCGGGCGCGACCCCACAGGACGGCGTCCTGCTCGATCTTCGCGTCGGCGAGGCGGAGGTCCCAGACCCACTGGTTGAGGCCGGCCTCGACCGGCAGCTTGCGCGGGCCGGAGGGCTCGGGCAGGAAACGGGCGAACGGGTTCGGGGCGCGCTCCTCCTCGCTGTGGCTGGAGAACGTGCGCAGCACGTGGTCGCCGTCCAGGATCTCGAGGGTCAACTCGACGTGGTCTTCCCCGGCCTCCGAGCTGCCCTCTTCGGCCAGCCAGTAGCGGATCATCGCGCCGGCCGGCGGGTTTTCGCCGGCCGGTCCCCCCGGGCGGCCGCCGCCACCGAAGCGATAGGCCGTCCGTGGCTGGAAGAGATGCGCCGCGCCCGCCGGGGCGCCGGCCTGGAGCTCGTGCAGCGGACCGAGATCGTCCAGGATCCAGAACGAGCGTCCCTGGGTGGCCACCACCAGGTCGCCGTGCTTGACCGCCAGGTCGGTGACCGGCGAGACCGGCAGGTTGAGCTGCAGTGGCTGCCAGGCGGCGCCGTCGTCGAACGAGACGTAGAGGCCGAACTCGGTGCCGGCGTAGAGCAGCCCCCGCCGCACCGGGTCCTCGCGCACGACGCGCACGAAGTGGTCCTCGGGTATACCGTTGCGGCCGCTCGTGAGCAGCGACCAGCCGGCGCCGAAATCGTCGGTGCGAAAGACGTAGGGCTTGAAGTCGTCGTCACGGTAGCGGGTGACCGCCAGGAAGGCGCGGCCGGCGTCGTGCGCCGACAGCTCGATCATGTTGACCTGGCCCCACTCGGGCATGCTGCGGGGGGTGATCTCGTTCCAGCTCTCGCCGTCGTCGCGCGAGATGTGGACCCGGCCGTCGTCGGTGCCGGCCCACAGCAGGCCGGGCTGGTGCGGCGACTCCTCGAAGGCGAAAACAGTGCCGTAGACCTCGACGCCGGTGTTGTCCCAGGTGATGGGGCCGCCGGCGTAGCCCTGCTTGCCGGGGTCGTTGCGGCTCAGGTCGGGGCTGATCGTCTGCCAGGACTGGCCCGCGTCGGTGGAGCGGTGCACGAACTGGGAGGCGTGGTAGAGCGTGTCCGGGTCGTGCGGCGACAGCCGGATGGGCGCGTTCCACTGGAAGCGGTAGCGCAGGTCGCTGGCGGCCTGGCCGACGGCGAGCTGCGGGTAGGCCATG
>CALZJC010000391.1 GCA_945787525.1 Thermoanaerobaculia bacterium
CCGGCGCCGCCGCCAGCGCCTGCCGCAAAGCCGCCACGGCGGCCTCCGGCTCGCCCGCCTCACGCAGCAGGACTCCCAGGTTGTGACGGGCTTCCGGGTAGTCGGCACGCAGCTTCAGGGCCTGCCGCAGCTCGGTCAGGCCATCTTCCACCCGGCCCAGGCTGCCGTAGACCACCCCCAGGTTGAAGCGCGCCACGGCCGACTCGGGTGCCAGCTCCACCGCCCGTTCCAGCTCTCTTGCCGCCTCGTCCCAGCGACCCGCCTTCTGCAGCAGCGTGCCCAGGCTGAGGTGCAGATCGGCGTCCCCGGTGAGCACCGCGGCGGCCC
Organism: Thermoanaerobaculia bacterium; assembly: GCA_945787525.1. GTDB lineage: Bacteria > Acidobacteriota > Thermoanaerobaculia > Multivoradales > JAHEKO01 > CALZJC01. The sequence continues at coordinate 328 of CALZJC010000391.1, forward strand.
GCCGAAGCGGCGCCTCGGCCTCCTCCAGCTTGCCCGCCCAGCCCAGTACCTTGCCCAGGTTGAGATCGCGCCGGGCGTAGTAAGCCCGATCGAGACCGGCCATCACACCCTCATCGATCGCCGCCCTCGTCTCGGGGGTCCAGTCCGTCAGGACCACTTCGCCGGCTTCGGCCAGCGCGGACAGCAGCCGCTCGGCGATCAGACCGTGCACGACGGCCCGCGGGTGCACGTGATCCAGAAGCTGCTCGTTGCCGAGAATGCGATGCCCGAAGCGCTCTTCGGCCTCGGTCTCGAGCAGCGACGGCAGATCGACGAGGACGAGATCGTGGCGCTCCGCGGTCTTCCGCAACAGCTCACTCAGGGCGTCGATGGCCCGCAGCGGCGCCACATCGAGCTCCCTGGCCCGCACGAAAGATCGGCCGGCAGGCTCGTGCTCACCCAGCGCCAGCCTCGCCCGGCCGATGCGGAAGTGGACCTCCGCATACTCGGGGTCGATCTCCAGAGCGCGCCCGAACAGCTCCAGCGCCGCCTGCGGCTCATCGCCAGCGAGTCGTGCCCGCCCTGCCGCAAGCAGCTCGGCGAAACGCCGTCGCTCGGCCACCGCGAGGCCACCACGGTGCTCCGACTTGAAGGGCGAGAAATCCTTGAGGTTGGAGACCGGCGCCACCAGGATCAGCCGCACCCGCCCGCGGCGGGCGATCTCGACCATGCGCTCGAGGTTGTAGCCGAAATGCTCGACGATGGAGCGGGCCAGCTGGTCGTCACGGCGGTACGCCTCGAGGCCGGTCCAGACGTCCAGTCGGGTCTCCACCTCTTCGCCCAGCCCCGCCCCGTCCGACGCCGGACTCTCCTCGGCGCCCCATCTGGAGCCCAGCAACCGCCAGCTCAGCCTGGCCAGCCGCAGGCGAGCCAGCCGGGCGCTCAGCCAGCGCTTCGCCGGGCTCGATTCGAGCACCTCGCGGTAGGTGCGCTCCTCGAGAAACTCGTTGTGGCCGGTGTAGACCACGAACACGTCCGGCTGGTAGCCGACCAGCTCCTCCATCAGCGCCACCACCCGGTAGCTGGCGTAGGAGATGCCGCCCGCGTTGATCACCTCGTGCTCGCGCCCCGGCTCGGCGGCGTCCAGATAGCGCTCCAGCCAGCGGCTGAACGACACATGGTCGTCATAGGGCCGCCCGGCAGTGGTCGAGCCACCGAGCGTGAAGACCCGCAGTGATCCGGGCTGCTTCTCGGCGGCGAACCGCTGCAGGTTGAAGAACTCGAGCTTGTCGGGACGCGTCTCCCAGACCCGCTCGCCGTTCTCCGCCTGGCGCCGAAAGAACAGATCCGTGCCGCCGGCGAAGCCCACATAGGGGTCTTCGAGCCGGCTGCGCTCGGCGACGCCCAGAAGGGCCAGAATGCCCTCGGCGGCCGCCAGCCCGACAATCACGACGGCCAGTCCGAAACCCACCAGCAGCAGGCGCTGGCGTCCGGACGTTAGGGCTTTGTTGGCGGAGATCCTGGCCATCGATCAGACAGCGTACACAGTCGCCGTTCTCGTCGCCGAGCATACCGGTCGCGCCACCGCAAGAGGCTGTCCTGCGACGGTCCAGACTTCCACCACGGGCTGCTAGAGTTCGGGTTCCCCGAACCGTAATGGAGATGCCGACGATGCTCCGAGCCACCCACGCCCCGACCCTCACCCTGCTCTCGCTCGCCCTGCTGGCGGCCGCCTGCGCGCCGGCGCCCGAGCCCGAGTCGGCGCCGGCGCCCGCCGACGGCGCGACCCTCGCTGCCAGTGTCGAGCAGTCTATCGACGGCGAGCTGCTACGCGGCCACGTCGCGGCTCTGTCCGACGACGCCATGGCCGGCCGCGGCCCCGCCAGCGAGGGCGATCTCGCCGCCCGCGCCTACCTGATCGAGCAGATGACCGCGCTGGGCCTCGAGCCCGGCGCCGCCGACGGCTCCTGGGAGCAGCCGATGCAGATCGTCGGTATCACCTCCAAGGCTCCCGAGAAGTGGTCCTTCCTCGGCGGCCGGCGCGGTGTCGTGCTGTCCTGGTGGGACGACTTCATCGCCTCCAGCGGTGTCCAGCAGGAGAGCGCCGCGATTGAACAGGCCGAGCTGGTCTTTGTCGGCTACGGCATCGACGCGCCGGAGTACGGCTGGAACGACTACAAGGACGTCGACGTGACCGGCAAGCTGCTGCTGATGCTCAACAACGATCCCGAGTGGGATCCAGAGCTGTTCGCCGGCGAGCGGCGCCTCTACTACGGCCGCTGGGACTACAAGTACGAGCAGGCGGCCAAGCGCGGTGCCGCCGGCGCCATCATCATGCACACCACGCCGTCGGCCGGCTACCCGTTCCAGGTGGTGCAGACCTCGTGGACCGGCGAGCAGTTCGAGCTGCCGGGCTCGCCACGCAGCCAGATCGAGGCCTGGGTGACCGAGGAGGCGGCCGGCAAGCTGACCAAGCTGGCCGGCCACGACCTGGAGACGCTGGTCGAGTCCGCCCGCTCGGCCGACTTCCAGCCGGTGCCCTTCGACGTCACGACGTCGCTCGCCCTGGAGAACGAGGTCCGCCGGGTAGAGACCGCCAACGTCGCCGGCCTGCTGCGCGGCTCGGACCCCGAGCTGGCCGCCGAGGTGGTGGTCTACACCGCCCATCACGATCACCTGGGCGTCGGCGAGCCCAATGATGCGGGCGACGCGATCTACAACGGCGCCCTGGACAACGGCACCGGCTGCGCCCAGGTGCTGGCCATCGCCCGCGCCTTCAGCGAGCTACCCGAGCCGCCGCGGCGCTCGGTCCTGTTCCTGTTCGTCGCCGCCGAGGAGCAGGGCCTGCTGGGCTCGCAGTTCTATGCCGATCACCCGACCTTCGCCCCCGGCCGCATCGCCGCCAACATCAACCTCGACGGCGGCAACATCTGGGGTCGCACCACCGACGTGGCCTTCATCGGCTACGGCAAATCGAGCCTCGACGCGGTGGTCGAGGCGGCGGCGGCACGGCAGGCACGCAGCGTGGTCGGCGACCAGTTCCCCGACAAGGGCTACTTCTACCGCTCGGATCAGTTCAACTTCGCCAAGATCGGCGTGCCGGCGATCTATCTGGATACCGGCGCCGACTTCATCGGCCGGCCCGAGGGCTGGGGCAAGGAGCAGATCGACGCCTGGACGGAGATCCACTACCACCAGCCGAGCGACGAGCTGACCGACGAGTGGGATTTCGCCGGCATGGTGGAGGACACCC
>CALZJC010000392.1 GCA_945787525.1 Thermoanaerobaculia bacterium
CCGACGGGGATGCGGGAGCCGCTGGGGACCTCGAGGTGGGTCGGGGCGAGCTCGTCGAGGGCCGGGCGGAGCTGCCAGCCGACCCGGGTCCAGAGGACCTGGGCCAGGTCGAGGCGGGCGAGGTCGTCGAGGCGGCGCATGCTGGTGAGGAACGGCGCTAGCCAGTCGTCGAGGGAGGCCAGCAGAGCGTCGTCGCCGACGTCGGGCCAGGTGTCCGGGTCGGCCCGGTGGGTGAATCGCAGGCGCTCGTGGAGCTGGCGGGTGGTCTTGCTCCACGGCAGGGCGCGCAGGCCGGCGGTACGAACGCCGTCGAGGAGGACCTCGGTGACCCGGTCGGGGTCGGGTTCGGGCAGGGGAGCGCGGGAGAGCACGAGCGGACCCAGCCGACGTTCGCGCGTCGCCTCCACCCGCGCCGCCTCGGAGCTCCAGAGCACCTCATCTACCTCTTCGATCTGATCGGCGAAGAGCTCCTCGATCCGCTCCCGGTCGATCGGCGCGGCCTGGAAGATGCGCGCCTCGCGGGTCCGGTCGCCAACATCGGAGGCGACGAGCCAGGCGTGGGCGCCGAGGCTCTGGCCTTCGGCGAGCGCTGCGCCACGGCCGTTGCGGAGCAGGTAGCGGGCGCCGCTCGCGGCGGCGGGTGTCGAGGTGGTGCTCGCCGGTCCGCTTCCCGGGTGCTCTCTGCGGTGGGCGATGCGGTCGGGGTAGGCGAGCGCCAGAAGCTCGCCGGCGTGCTCGACCTCCTCGGCGCCGAGCCTGGCGCCGGGAGGGACCGACAGCGAGCGGCCCAACGCCCGGGCCTCGGAAAGCGCCCGCTCGAGGCGCCCGCGGTGCACGTCGTGATCGGCGACGGCGCCCGTCCCGCGACCCCGGCGGAGCGCCTCGATTCGCAGGCGCAGGTCGGCGTCGGGCGGGCCACCGGGGCGCCGCAGGAGGTCGCGCTCGCCCAGGAGCGCCGCCAGGTGACAGCCCACGAGTGCCAGGCCTTGCTCCCTGGCGCGCACCAGCATGTGCCCCAGGCGGGGGTGCACGCCGAGGGCGGCGACGGCCCGGCCGTGAGCGGTGATGGCGCCGTCGCCGCCGACGAGCTCGAGTTGACGTAACAGGCCGCGGGCGCCTTCGGTCGCGGCGGCCGGCGGCGGATCGAGCCAGGCGAGCTCCCCGGCGTCGGCGCCCCACAGCGCCAGCTCCAGAACGAGCGGCGCCAGGTCGGCGTCGAGGACCTCGGCCCGCAGGTGCGGCACCAGGCCGCGCTGCTCGGACTCGGTCCACAGGCGGTAGCAGACGCCGGGGGCGGTGCGCCCGGCACGGCCGCGGCGCTGGTCGGCGACGTCGGCGGTGACGCGCAGCGTCTCGAGCCCGGTCATGCCGGTGGCGGGGTCGAGGCGCGGCAGGCGCATCAGGCCGCTGTCGATCACCACCCGCACGCCCTCTATGGTGAGGGACGTCTGGGCGATGGCACTGGCCAGGACCACCTTGCGGCGGTTCGCGGGGCTCGGCGCGATGGCCCGGTCCTGGGCCTCGCGCGACAGGTTGCCGAACAGGGGACGGAGGTCGACCGTCTCCGGCAGGCCCATGGCCTCGAGCCGCTCGGCGGTGCGCCGGATCTCGCCGGCGCCGGGCAGGAAGACGAGCAGGTCGCCGGGCTCGTCGCGCAGCGCGCCGGCGATCCGGGCGGCGACCGCCGGCTCGATCCGGTCGTCTCCGGCGCGGCTTCGTGGCCGCTCCAGGTAGCGCGTCTCCACCGGGTGCCTGCGCCCCTCGGCGGCGATCACCGGCGCCGCTTCGCCGTCGCCCAGCAGCTCCGCCACCGGTGCGGCGTCGAGGGTCGCCGACATCACCAGCAGGCGCAGATCGCCCCGGAGCAGGCGCCGGGCCTCGAGCGCCAGCGCCAGGCCGAGATCGGCGTGGAGCGAGCGCTCGTGGAACTCGTCGAAGACCACCAGGCCGGCCTCGCCGAGGGCCGGGTCGGACTGCAGCATGCGGGTGAGGATGCCCTCGGTGACCACCTCGATCCGGGTCCTGGGGCCGACCCGCGTCTCGCGGCGGATGCGGTAGCCGACCGTGTCGCCGACCTTCTCTCCGAGCAGGCTCGCCATGCGGTGCGCGGCCGTACGCGTAGCGAGGCGTCGCGGCTCGAGGACTACGATCTTGCGGCCTTCGAGCCAACCGGCGTCGAGCAGCGCCAGCGGCACGACGGTGGTCTTGCCGGCCCCCGGCGGCGCCACCACCACGGCCGCCGAGCGCGCCGCCAGGGCGTCACGCAACGGGCCCAGCGTCTCGATGATCGGCAGATCGGGAAGCGGCACGATGGGGAGCTTACCGGCCGGTCGCGGGTGACTGATGGTGTAGGCTCGCCAGCCACATGGATATCGACATCCGCTTCTGCCGCACCTGAGGGCGCTCCAGCGCAAGGGCGGCGGGTCTCGCCGCCACGATCCGGGAGCGACTCGACCAGGGGGCCACGCTCACCCCGACCGATCGGGTCGGCCAGTTCGATGTCGTCGTGGACGGCGAGGTGATCGCCTCCCGCGGCGGCAACGCCTTCACCCGCATCGTGTTCGGTGCGGGATTCCCCGACCCAGCGGCTGTGGTCGCCGAGTTGGAGAGCCGCTCGCGCCAGGCGCCGGCGTCCTGAGCCGCCGGGCCGGTGGCCGCCGCCGCGCCGGACCGGCGGTGCCTAGCGAGCCCTGAAACGCTACTTCGCAGCCGGGCACTCGACCCGGCCGCGGATGGTGAAGGTGCGGCACCAGCCGAGCCACCAGAGGGATCGGGGAAGGCGGAGCCCATCGGGATCGTCAGCCGGTTGTTGCCGCCCGCCCACGGCTGCCCGTGTCTGGTTGGCCGCCCGCCTACCTCACCCGGTCCTCGCGAGCACTTCCACCTGGGTCTCCAGCAGTTCGCCCAGCTTGTCTTTCTCGCGCTCGAGATCGAACCGCGTCTGCAGGTTCAGCCAGAAGCGATCGCTGGTACCGAAAAACCTCGCCAGGCGCAGCGCCGTATCGGCGGTCACGGCCCGCTTGCCGTGGACGATCTCGTTGATGCGGCGCGGGGGCACGCTGATCCCCTTGGCCAACCGGTACTGACTGAGACCCAGAGGCTCGAGAAACTCCTCGAGCAGGATCTCGCCGGGGTGGATGGGCTGCAGTACTTTCCTAGGCATGAGGACTCCTAGTGATAGTCGACGATCTCGACCGCCGCGGCTCCGCCGTCTTTCCACTCGAAACAGATCCGGTAGCGGTCGTTGATTCGGATGCTGTGCTGGCCTGACCGATCTCCCTTGAGCTTCTCCAGCCGGTTGCCTGGTGGAATCCGTAGATCCTCCAGGTCCTCGGCGGCGTCCAGGATCAGGAGCTTCCGCAGAGCCGATTTCCTCAGGGTGCTCGGAACCGCCCGGTTCCGTTTTCGGTCGAAAAGCTTCCTGCTTTCCTTGTCGCGAAAGCTCCGGATCACTTCCGGAATAGTAACGCGGCGCGTTAGTAGCGTCAAGCGTTATGGGTCGTCGCTCGGAGCAAAGAGGCGGCTCGGGCTGACCCTGAGCTTCGAGATCGG
>CALZJC010000393.1 GCA_945787525.1 Thermoanaerobaculia bacterium
ATCGTGCCGGTGCCGGCGGGCGAGAACCGCATCCTGCTGCTCCACCAGCACCCGGAGTCGGTGATGCTCGAGATCGATGCCGACGATGACGGCGCCTGGCGGATCGAGCAGCTGTGGACCAGCCGGGCGATCAAGAGCACCTATGTCCTGCCGGTCTTCCACGATGGCTATCTGTACGGCATGAGCGGCAAGATCTTCACCTGCGTCGACGCCGCGACCGGCGAGACGGTCTGGCGTGCCCGCGAGCCCGGCGACGGTTTTCCCACCCTGGTCGGTGACCATCTGGTGATCATGAGCAAGCCGGGCACCCTGCGCGTCGCGACGGCCTCGCCCAGCGGCTACACCGAGCTGGCCAGCCTCGAGCTCTTCGACGAGGTCTCCTGGAGCGCCCCGGCGTTCGTCGACGGCCATCTCTATGTCCGCAGCATGGGATCCCTGGCCCGCGTCGATCCCACCACCGCCGCCGCGGAGGACGCCGGCGAGGTCGCCATGACCACCGGCGCCACGAGCTTCGACCGCTTCCTGGCCGACCTGGAACGGGTCGAGGACAAGTCGTTCCTGATCGACGCCTATCTCGCCGCCAACTGGCCCCTGCCGGTGATCGAGCACACCGGCCTCGTGCACTTCCTCTATCGCGGCGAGGCCGAGGACGTCGGCATCGTCGGCGACATGATCGGCTTTCGTCGCGAGGACCCGATGACCCGGGTCCCGGGGACCGACCTCTTCCACTACTCGACCCGGCTCGAGTCCGATGCGGCGGTCCACTACGGCTTCCTGGTGGACTACGGCGAGCCGACCGCCGACCCGTTCAACCCGCGCCGGTCCGAGGGGCTGTTTGGGGAGATCTCGTTCTTCGAGATGCCCGGCCGGCAGGCCGGCACCTTCGCCCGCGAGGCGGAGATGGCGCGCCAGGGCACCCTCGAAGAGGTGACCTGGGAGAGCGCGGTCCAGGACGGCAAGACGCGTACGGCGATGGTCTATCTGCCGGCGCTCTACGATCCCCAGGGCAGCCGTCCCTACCCGACCCTCTACGTGCACGAGGGTCAGGATGCGCTCGACAAAGGCGACTTCAAGAACGCCCTCGACGAGCTGATCGGCGAGTCGGTCACGCCGCTGATCGCGGTCTTCATCGTGCCCGACCCCGAGAAGGAGCGCGGCGAGCTGCGCGACCCCAACTACAAGAAGATGCTCCTCGAGGAGCTCGTGCCGCTGATCGACCAGCGCTTTCGGACGATCGACAGCCCGATGGCCCGCGCTACCGCCGGATTCGTCGGCGGCGGAGACTTCTCCATGTCCCTGGCCTTCGACTCTCCGGATACCTTCGCCCGGGTCGGCGCGGTGTGGCCGAGCCTGTTCGCCTTTGGCGCCGAGCCGCCGAGATCCGCCGACAGTCCGCTGGTCCTCTACCAGAAGTGGGGCAGCTACCACATCCGTTCGCCACACGAGAACTTCGACTCGGCGGCAGCGAACCGTCAGATGTGGCAGCAGCTGCGGGATCTCGGCCACCGGCCGGCCGGCGGCGAGGTGCCCGAGGGCTTCGGCTGGGCCTGCTGGCGCGCCTATGTAGGCGAGATGCTGACGGCGCTGTTCCCGGCAGGCTAGCCTGGACTTCTCACCGATCGTCGCAGCGAAACGTCGCCGGGAGGCCACCCAGCCCAACCTGATAAGGTCCCCGGTTCCTGCCATTCTTTCCAAAGGAGTACCCCCATGAAATCCCTTTCCCGAATCCAAATCGCTCTTGCTGCGCTTGTGCTCTGCTCACTTCTCGCCTCCGGCCTGGTGGCACAGGAGGGGGAGCTCGCGACCGAGGACGACAAGATGCTCTATACGATGGGGCTGGCGCTGGCCCAGCAGATCGGCCAGCTCGGCATCACCGAGAGCGAGCTCGAGATCGTCGAGCGCGGCCTGGCCGACGCGGTGCTCGGCCGCGCTCCGAAGGTCGACCTGCAGACCTACGGCCCCAAGCTGCAGGGATTCGCGCAGGCGCGGGTCACCGCCATGGCGGCGCCCGAGAAGATCGAGAGCAACGCGTTCGTCGACACCGAGGCGGCCAAGCCGGGCGCGGTGAAGACCGACTCCGGGCTGGTGATCACCGAGATCACCGCCGGCACCGGTGCCTACCCGAAGGCCGGCGACACCGTCAGGGTCCACTACCACGGCAGACTGCGTGACGGGCGGGTTTTCGACAGCTCTGTCGAGCGCGGCGAGCCGGCGCAGTTCGCCCTCAACCAGGTGATTCCCTGCTGGACCGAAGGCGTCCAGCGGATGAAGGTGGGCGGCAAGAGCCGCCTGATCTGCCCCTCCACCATCGCCTACGGCGACCAGGGCCGGCCGGGCATTCCGGGCGGCGCAGCGCTCGACTTCGAGGTCGAGCTGCTCGAGATCGTCGCCCTCGACGGCTCCTAGCAGCCCGCCCGGCGGGACCTCCGGTATCGTAGGCCCCCGAAAGGAGTCGCCATGGCGGAGACGAGCGCCAGGAGGAAGCGTTGGCTGCCCCCGGTCACCGGTCGGGGGAGGCTCGGCGGCCGCGTCGTCTGGGGCCTGCTGCTGCTCGTCGTCGCCGCCGTCGTCTGGTTCCAGGTGGCGAATCCGGGGGGGGATCAGGGCTTCTCCAACGCCAACTCGATGGCCTTGGGGGTGCTCATGGTCATCATCTGGCTGCTCTGGTTCGTGCTCGGCAGCGGCCAGGCCTGGTGGATGCGCCTGGCGGTGCCATTCGGCCTCGTCGCCGGCGTCTGGCTGTTCTTCTCTTTCTTCCGCCTCGAGGCGGTGAGCGGCAACATCATCCCGCGCTTCGCGCCGCGCTCGCGCGAGACGGTCGATCGCCGCCTGGATCGGCCACGCGGGAGCTCTGCGGTAGTCGATCTGCTGGCCACCACGCCGGACGATTTTCCCCAGTTTCTGGGTCCCGACCGCAACGCCGCGATCGATCGTCCGCGTCTCGCCCGCGACTGGCAGAGCCAGCCCCCGCAGCTCGTCTGGAGACAGGAGATCGGCGCCGGCTGGTCGGGCTTCGCGGTGGTGGCCGGCCACGCCCTGACCCTGGAGCAGCGGGGCGAGCACGAGCTCGTCACCTGCTACGACCTCGAAACCGGCAGGGTCGAGTGGGCGCACGCGATCGAGTCGCGCTTCGAGTCGACCATGGCCGGCATCGGCCCGCGCTCGACGCCGACCGTCGACGGCGGGACCGTCTACACCCAGGGCGCCTCGGGTGTCCTGCTCGCCCTCGACGGGGCGACCGGTGAGGTGCTGTGGCAGAAGGACCTGCTCGCAGAGTTCCAGATGACCGCCGAGCAGGAGACCCGTGACCTGCCCTACGGCCGCTCGGGCTCGCCGCTGATAGTCGGCGATCTGCTCGTGGTGCCGGCCGGCGGGCCGTCCGACGGGCGCACCGTCTCGCTGGTCGCCTACGACAAGACCACCGGTGAGAAGGTCTGGGAGGGTGGCGAGGAGCAGATCAGCTGCGCCTCGCCTGCGCTGGCGACCCTGGGTGGCGTTGAGCAGATCCTCATCGTCAACGAGTCGAGCGCCAGCGGCCACGACCCG
>CALZJC010000394.1 GCA_945787525.1 Thermoanaerobaculia bacterium
CACCACGGGCAGCGCCAGCGACTGCTCCGCGAGAAACCGCCGCGCCTCGGCGAGGCGCTCATCGGCCGGCCAGGCGACCTGGATCTTGCGATAGGCCGCCACCGCCGCCGGCATCAGCTCGTCCAGGATGGCCGATTTGGATTCGCCGATGAAGCCGCCCGCCGCGATGCCGGGGTTGGCGGCGGTGAAGACGGTCGGCCCCCGGTGGCGCACCGCCAGCCAGGCGATCCACGGCACGAGCGGCAGGTAGACGACCCACGGCGGCCAGAACTCCCACTCCAGCTTGCGGCGCAGCGCGCCGAGCAGCCGCCGCCGCCCGGCCCAGCTCGACAGGCTGCGGACCAGCGACAGCAGCAGCCAGATCGTCGCGGCGAGCGCCGCCGCGCCGGGCAGGGCCCAGCGCTGGAAGAGGCCGAACCAGGGCAGCGTGCGGGCGCCCAGCCAGCTCGCCAGCCCAACGAGCAGCGGCGTCCACAGCACCACCGCGACGGAGAAGTAGAGCAGGAACTGCAGGAAGCTGGTCTTGAGCAGGCCGGCGGCGAAGTAGGTAGCCACCCGGGTGCCCGGCAGAAAGCGGCTGCCGATGATCACCGCCGGGCCGCGGCGGGCAAACCAGTCCGAGCTTCTGGCCAGGGCCCGCGGCGAGACCAGCCACCGGACCGGTCTGCGGCCCAGCCAGGGGCGGCCGAGATAGCGGCCGGCGCCGTAGATCAGGAGGTCGCCGACCAGGATGCCCGCCGCGCAGGCGGCGCTGCCGGCGATCAGGCCGATTCTGCCCTGCGAGACCAGCAGCCCGGTGGCGATGCAGGTGATGTCCTCGGTGGCCAGAGTCGCCAGGGCGATCAGCGACAGCAGCACGAGCAGGGTCAGGCCGGCGGCGGCGGGCACCGCCGTGGGGTCGAACGACCGGCGCGCCGCGGCGCGGCGCTCTGGCAGTGCCTGGGCGCGGCGGCGGGCGGTCCCGGCGGCGACGCGGTCGAGAAACTCACCGATCGGCCTCGCCAGCCGATCCCGGTCGCGGAAGACCATGAAATGGCTGCCGTCGAGCATCAGAAGCTCGCTCTGCGGCACCAGCCGGTGGTGCTCGCGGGCGGCGCTGGCCGGCACCAGCGGGTCACGGTCGCCGTGCAGGATCAGCACCGGCATCTCGAGCTGGCCGAGGATGCCGCGTAGCGGCCGCTGGTCGGTGTCGTAGAAGTTGCGCCCATAGGGCACGTCCAGCGGGAAGCCGTCGAGGCGGCCGAAATGGGGTGTCGCCTGGTGCAGGCCCCACAGCGCGGCGAGTTGGATGGCGTGCACGCCGCGGTTGAGCAGATGGTTGCCCAGCAACTCCAGCTCCTGGACGCCGATCGACGACAGCAGGGTCAGCGAGCCCACCCGGCGCGGCCGCCGCGCTGCCATCTCCAGCGCCACGCCGCCGCCCATGCTGAAGCCGACAACGTCGACCTCGTCGATGGCCAGCCGGTCGAGCAAGGCCAGTGCGTAGTCGGCGTGGGCGGCGATCGAGTAGTCGGGCACGCGCCGCTCGGAGTGGCCGAACCCCGGCAGGTCCGGGGCGAGGACCAGCCGGGCGTCGGCCAGCAGCGGGCCCAGCGACAGGAAGTCGGCGCTCGACCCCGGGCTGCCGTGGAGGAGCAGGACAGCACGGCTGTTGCTGCCGGCCGGGCGCTCGCCCCAGGCGCGGTAGGCGAGCCGAGCCAGGCGCTCGGCGCCGGCGCCGTGGCCCTGCTCGGCCAACTCGACGCTCAGCTTGTCGGCCGGCACCGCCGGCTGCGGGCGCCCGCGGCGCACCAGGTGCGATGCGCCCAGGAGGGCGATGTACACCGCGGCGATCGCGGCGAGACCCCGTTGCCTGATCTTGGCGCTCATCAGCCTGCGTCGAACGGAGGCGGCGATCAGGCCGACTCCGGCGTGCGGCTCACCACGGGAGTGAACAGGCCGTCCACCGCCCGCCACAGCCGCGCCGCCAGCCGCTTGCGATCGGCGTCCTGGATGCGCTCATCGCCGAACGAGACCGTGGCGCGGAAACCCGGCAAATGCAGCAGATTCCAGAGATGGCCGGGTAGCTCCATGTCACCCCACCAGCAGACCGCCAGGTGGGCCGGGGCGCCGCCGTCCGCAGTGGCGTAGCCGAGACTGGCATAGGAGACCGGATAACGGGTCTGCGCCGGGACCTCGAGCAACGAGGGGTGGAAGCGGGCCACCTCCTCGCCGCCGGTGCTGGTGCCCTCGGGGAAGAGCGCCACACCCTGGCCGTTGGCCAGCGTCCGGTCGATGGAGTCGAGCACCCGCGGCAGGTCGCGGTTCAGCCGGCGGTCGACAAAGAGCGTGCCCACCGAGCGGCAGAGGCTGCCGATGACCGGCCAGCCGGCAACGTCCGACTTGGCGATGAACACCGCGTCCACCCGGCTGGCGAGGACCAGGACGTCGATATAGCTCAGGTGGTTGGTGACCAGGAAGAACGGCGGCTCGGGCGCCGGGCCGTGGCTCTCGACCTGGGCGCCCATCACCGCCAGGAGACACCGGGACCACCAGCGAAAGCAGAGGTGGCGCCAGCGGGCCCGGCGGCGCGGCAGCGCCAGGGTGGCCAGCGATCCGGCGAGCACCGCCAGATAGGCGAGAGCGGTCAGCTTGACCACCAGCAGGAGCCGCCAGGCGGCGCGGAAGGTGCCCATCAGCTCAGCCGAAGAACAGCTTGAAGCTCGCCCGGCTCAGGGCGTCGATATCGAGCGCCACCAGGTAGTCGATGGTCTTGAACTCCCGGTCGATGGCCGGCGGGCCACAGACCTTGGCGCCGTAGCGCAGATAGGTACGGAAGAGCGGCGGCAGCGCGCGAGCGGCGGGCACATCCGGCACGATCGGGCAGGCCGCCTCGGCGGCCGGCCGCAGCCGCCACTCGGGATGCATGTGGCCGCCTTCCTCCAGATAGCGCAGCACCGTGCTGCCGTCGCGCGGCTCCTGGCTGGTCAGCGAGCAGCAGCCGAACAGGTGGCGCATCTGGTTGTGGGCGACATAGTGGGCGAGTCCCTTCCAGAGCAGAAAGAGCACCACCGAGCTGCGGTGCGAGCCGGCGATGCAGGCCCGGCCGAGCTCGACCGACCTGTCCAGCGCCGCCGCCGGAACGGTGGAGAGGTCGAACAGTCCGGCGGAGTAGAAGCCCCTGTTCGCGGCGGCCATCGCCGCGGTCTGCAGCCGGTAGCAGCCGACCACCCTGCCGGTCCCCAGGTCGCTGACCATCAGGTGGTGGCAGACCGGGTCGAACTCGTCGACGTCGCGGCCGCTGTCGAACGAGGCGGCCAGACCCTCCCCCAGCTCGAGGTTGAACACCTCGAACCGTAGCCGCTGGATGGCATCGAGCTCCTCGGTGTCGCGCGCCAGGCGGACCTCGTAGCGGCCCTCGCGCAGCGGCTGGCTCAGCAGGCCGCGGTGCGCCGGATAGAGCTTGCCGGGGCCGGTGGTCGGCCGCCTCAAAGCTCGGCCGCCGTTCGCTTGATCTCGGCGAGCGCGGTGTCGAGGTCGCTCTTCTCGGAGGGCCCGGCGGCCGTCGGCCTGGCCGTGCCCGACCAGCAGACGGCCCTCGTCGTCGAGCCGCTCGCAGATGGCGGTGGTCGATTTGCCCCGCACCTCGAAGCAGACGTTGATCGACTCCGGCGGCATCACCAGCTCGAGCTCGGGGTCGGCATCGATCCGGCTCGCCACGTACGCCGCCATCTCGAACAGGCGATCGATCCGCCGCTCGTAGCCGCGGTCGCCGTGCAGCTGCCAGGCGGCCCACAGCTTGAGGGCGTCGTTGCGCCGGCCGCACTGCAGCGAACGCGTGCCGGGGTCGAGCTCGGCCGCCTCGTTCTGGAAAAGATAGTCGGCCGTCTCGCTCAGATGACTCTCGAGCAGCCCCCGGCGCGCCAGCAGCAACGCCGAGCAAGGCAACGGCACGCCCATCATCTTGTGTGCGTTCCAGACGTAGGAGTCGGCGCGCTCGGCGCCGGCCACCAGGTGACGATGGCGCCGCGAGAGCACCACCGAGCCGCCCAGCGCGCCATCGATGTTGAGCCACACGCCGTGGACTCCGGCCAGCGCGGCGATCTCGGCGATCGGGTCGAAAGCGCCCAGCACCGTGGTGCCGGCGGTGGCGTTGATCATGATCGGCCGGCAACCGCGGTCCAGGTCCTCGACCAGCGCCCGCTCGAGGGCGGCGACGCCCATGCGGCCCTGGCCGTCGGTGGCGATCTGGCGCACGTTGTCGCGGCCCAGCCCCAGGATGCCGGCGGCCTTGCGGATCGAGTAGTGGCCGTCGGCCGATGTGTAGACGGTCAGCCGTTCGCCGGCCAGTCCGCTCTCGCGGGCCCCGGCGACCGCCTCGTTGCGGGCGATCAGCATGGCGGTCAGGTTGGCCAGCGAGCTGCCCGGCGACAGGGTGCCTTCGCCGCGCGCGAAGCCGACGCCGGCCGCCATCCGGGCCAGCACCTCGCGCTCGACCAGCACCTGCGGGCCGGCCACCTTGTAGGTGTACATCGAGGTGTTGGTCAGCGGCGTGAGCATCTCGGCGACGACGGCGATCGGCTCGCGGCCGCCGAACAGCTGGTTGAAGAACCGCGGGCTGGCCGCCGAGGGCGTCTCGGCGAGGATGCGCCGCAGTCTGGTGACCACCTCGGCGAAGGAGGCGCCTCGCGGGTCGATGGCGATGCCCAGCTCGTCGCGCAGCCGCGCCGGCGTGCTGTCAGCGCGGCGGGGCAGGGTGTCTTCGGCGTCGATCTGTGCCACGGCCAGCTCGAACGCCTGCTCGAGCGCCCGCCGGGCGCGCTCGACCCGGTCGCGTCCGGATCGGTGGGACGGCGGCGCGGCGTTCGATAGCGGTTCGGACATCAGACCAACTCTGGGTCTGCCACGACCTCCACCATACTGGGTCCGTCGTGGGCGAAGGCCCTCTCCAGGGCGGCGTCCAACTCTTCCCGGCGCCGCACCCGAATGCCCAGGGCGCCGCACAGCTCAGCGTACTTGGAGAAGTCCGGGTTGTGCAGCGAGGTCCGCCAGACGTCCCAGCTGCCTGAGCGCTGCTCCTTGGAGATCTTGCCGAGCTCGGAGTTGTTGACCAGGACGTGGGTGATGTTCATGCCGTACTTGACCGCCGTGGTCAGCTCGCCCAGGTACTGACCGAAGCCGCCGTCGCCGGACACCGCGACCACCGGCCGCCCGTGGAAGCGCGGATCGTCCTCCCGGGTCGCCGCCCAGGCGCCCATCGCCGCCGGATAGGCGAAGCCGATCGAGCCCAGGTAGCCCGACATCAGGACCGCCTGCCGGCGGCATTCGAAGTAGCGGCCGAACGAGTAGGTGTTGTTGCCGACGTCGACGGCGATGATGGCGTCGGCCGGCACCTGCCGGTTCATGGCGTCGAAGATGGCCGACGAGGAGACCCCCTGGCCGCGCTCCTCGGCCAGCCGGCGCTTCTTCTCGGTGCGCCAGATGCGCCAGCGCTCGGCGACCTCGGGCCGCTGGTCGACCCGTTCGGCTACGCCGGCGTCGGCGCCCAGCGCGGCGGCGAGCAGCCGGGCGGTGACCCCGATCTCGCCCCAGACCGGCACCTTGACGGCGTGGAACCTGCCGAGGACCATCGGGTCGAAGTCGACGTGGACGATCGGCCGTTTCGGCGTGATGCCGGTGTGGTTGGAGAAGCTCGCGCCGAAGACCACGAGAGCGTCGGACTCGTTCATGAACCAGCTGGCGATCGGCGTGCCGCTCCTGCCCAGGACGCCACAGCCCAGCGGATGATCATCGGCAATCAGCCCCTTGCCCTTGAACGTGGTGAGGACCGGCGCGCCCAACAGCTCCGCCAGCTCGAGGATTGCCGACATCTCGAAGCGGGCGCCGTGACCGACGATGATCACCGGCCGTTTGGCGCTGCGGATGACTTCGAGGGCCTGGTCGAGCGACTCGCGCGGCGGCGTGATCGCGCTCGGCGTCAGTCGACCAGCGGGGCCGCCGGCCTTGGCGCCCTCCGGTGCCGGCCGGGTCTGCACCTCGTCGGGGAAGATCAGATGCGAGACTCCGCGGTTGAGGATGGCGGTCCTGGCCGCCAGGTTGACCAGCTCGGCGTGCCGCGAGCTGCCGAGCACCGGCTGGCTCCACTGCGCCACCTTGCCGAAAGCGGCCGCCAGGTCGATCTCCTGGAAGGCGCCCGGGCCGAGCACCTGGGTGTCGACCTGGCCGGTCAGCGCGATGACCGGCGACCGGTCGACGTTGGCGTCCCACAACCCGGTCAGCAGGTTGGTAGCTCCCGGGCCGGCGATGGCCAGGCAGGCGGCCGGCCGGCCTGTCAGCTTGCCGTAGGCCGAGGCGGCAAACGCCGCGGCGCCCTCGTGGCGGATGCCGTAGAAGCTCAGCTTGCCGGCTTCGACCTGGCGCCGGAGGGCGTCGGCCAGGCCCAGGTTCGAGTGCCCGACCATGCCCCAGACCTGGCGGATGCCCCAGTTGACCAGCGTTTCGGCCACCAGGTCGGTGACCGTGGCGATGCGCACCGACTCGGGCGGCAGGCCGACGTAGACGCCGTCCTCGCGCTCTTCCACCGGGAAGGACTGGACCCCGTCGTCGAAGCCCGGCGCCCTGCCGGTAATCGGGTCGTAGTCCCAGCCGTGCCAGGGGCAGCGCAGCAGACCGTTCTCGATCGAGCCCTCGCCGAGTGGGCCGCCCTGATGCGGGCAACGGTTGTCGAGCGCGCCGACCCGTCCCTGGTGGCGGGTCATGCACAGCGTGGTGTGGCCGCAGGTCACCGGCTTGACCCGGCCGTCGGCCAGCTCGCCGGGCTCGAGGACCTTGAGCCAGACCGTGGTGCTCGGTTCGTCAGCCATCGTCGTGCTAGAGCGGAACCGCGCCGCCGTAGGCGACGCCGGTGAGATAGGCAACGTCCCGCTTCCAGGTGGTCAGGTCCTCGTGGCGGAAGCCGCTCAGGTCGGTGTGGCCGCA
>CALZJC010000395.1 GCA_945787525.1 Thermoanaerobaculia bacterium
AGACCCCGGCCCGAGAGCCCCCAGGCGTTCCGGCCGGTGCCCCGCACCGGCGTGATCTTCGCCACCACCCGAGCGGCGGCCGCAGGCTACCGGCCCGGACATCCCGACTGGTGCAACCTCGGCCAGGGCCAGCCGGAGACCGGTGCGCTGCCGGGAGCGCCGTCCCGCGTCGAGAACCTGGCGATCGACCCGGCCGATCACGACTACGCCCCGGTGCCGGGCATCTGGGAGCTGCGCGAGGCGGTGGCCGGGCTCTACAACGAGCTCTACCGGCGCGGCATGCCATCGCGCTACAGCGCCGAGAACGTGGCCATCTGCGGTGGCGGCCGTGCCGGGCTGACCCGAGCCGTGGCCTCCCTGGGCCACATCAACCTGGGCCATTTCCTGCCCGACTACACCGCCTACGAGGAGCTGCTCGAGATCTTCCGGCTGGTGACGCCGATCCCGATCCTGTTGAGCCGCGAGGCGGGCTACGCCTTCTCCCCCGCCGACCTCGAGCGCGAGGTGCTGGGCCGCGGGCTGGGCGCCGTGCTGCTGTCGAACCCCTGCAACCCCATGGGTCGGCTGGTCTCCGGGACCGGGCTGGCGGAGTGGGTAGAAGTCGGACGGCGACTCGACTGTTCGCTGCTGATCGACGAGTTCTACTCGCACTACGTCTGGAATCTCGACGATCAGGAGCCCGGACCGACGGTGAGCGCCGCCCGCTGGGTGGAGGACGTCGACCGCGATCCGGTGGTGATCCTCGACGGCTTCACCAAGAACTGGCGCTACCCGGGCTGGCGGGTCACCTGGACGGTGGCTCCGCGGCCGGTGATCTCGGCGATCGAGAGCGCCGGCTCGTTTCTCGACGGCGGCGGCTCGGCGCCTCTGCAACGGGCGGCCATCGACCTGCTGGAGCCACGACGGGTCCTGGCCGAGGCGCAGGCGATCACCGCGGCGTTCCGACCAAAGCGCGAGCTGATGCTCGAGCGGGCACGCGCCCTGGGAATGGGTGTCGACCGCGAGCCCGACGGCACCTTCTACGTGTTCGCCTCGCTGCACGATCTGCCCGAGTCGCTGGCCGACGGCATCGACTTCTTCGACCGCGCCCTCGAGCGCCGGGTGATCACCGTGCCGGGGGTCTTTTTCGACGTCAATCCGGGGCGCCGCCGCGCCCGCCGGCTGTCGCGCTTCCACGAGCACGTGCGGCTGTCGTTCGGCCCGCCGATCGACGAGGTGCGCCGTGGCCTCGACCGGCTGGCAAAGCTGATCGCCGACGCGGCTTGAGGCTTCTCGGCATGGCGCGATCCTCGGGAATCAGATTGTCACTATAATTAAGCGCTGGGCTCGATAGCCGTCAACCAGGGATCCCGCCCGGCCGTGGCGCGATGATCGGTCGACACCTCTCCCACTACGAGGTCCTCGAGGAGTTGGGGCGTGGCGGGATGGGCGTCGTCTACAAGGCGCGCGACACTTCGCTTGGACGCTTCGTCGCTCTCAAGCTCCTGCCTCCCCGGCTGGCGGAGAATCTCGATCGCATCGAGCTTCTGCGGCGTGAAGCGCAGGCCAGCGCCCGGCTGAATCACCCCCGCATCGTCACCATCCACACGGTCGAGGAAGCGGAGGGGCATCTCTTTCTGACGATGGAGTACGTCGAGGGCCGTACGCTCGACAAGGCGATACCAAGACAGGGCTTCAATCTCGAACGGTTCTTCAAGATCGCGATTCCCCTGGCTGATGCCCTGGGTACCGCGCACGATCAGCAGATAGTGCACCGCGATCTGAAGCCCGCCAACATCATGCTGTCGAAGGAGGACAGGCCGAAGATCCTCGACTTCGGACTCGCCAGGCTGCGCCCCGACGAGCCTGCGCAGTCCGACGCTGGACAAGGCGAGGACGTCGACAGCGAGGCGGCAACCCAGATGGCGACGCTCGGGGGGAGGCTGGCGGGCACCGTGCCCTACATGTCGCCGGAGCAGCTGAACTGCGGGCCAGTCGACCACCGCACCGACATCTTCTCGTTGGGAGTCATCTACTACGAGATGGCCACGGGTCGCCATCCCTACCGCTCCGGGGAGGGCTCGATCGCCACTTCGATCCTCGAGGACAGGCCCCTCTCGGTGGCCGACGTCCGCACCGTCCTGCCGCGCCAGCTGGGCCGCATCCTCGGGCACTGCCTGGAGAAGGATCCGGAGGAGCGGGTCCAGTCGGCCAAAGACCTGCGCAACGACCTGGAGGACCTGCAGCGCGAGCTGGCAAACCCAGGCGGCGGTGGCCTGCCGACCCGGGCCGCGCGTCTGCGGCGCGTCGGCCTGCCGGCCCTGCTGTCGGCGGCCATCCTCGCCCCAGCCGGCTGGCTATTCTATGACCGGTTCACCCATCCCCCGGCTGTCGTAGCGCCCCATTACATGGCGGTCGAGCAGACCCGCATCTTCTCGGGCGAGCGCGGGCCCGACTACCTCCGACGCGGTGTCCTCGACTCCCTGCAACGACGTCTGACCGGACTCGAGGGTATCTACATCCTCGGCCAAGAGGGCCCCAATCCCGACTTCGTCGTTCAGGCCGATGCCCGCAAGTCGGGTGAAACCGTGGCCTTGAGCTTTCGGCTCCTGGATTCGGAGCGCAACGCCGATCTGGGAGATGGCGTCTTCGAAGGCCGCGCGGGGAACCTGCCCGATCTCGTCGAGCGGGCAGGTCGATCGGTGGCGCTGGCACTCGACCGTCAGCCCGATCTCAATGTCGACTATCGCCCCGCGGGACCGCCAACCACGGACGCGGTCGCTCTCGACCTCTACTACCAGGCGGCGGCGGCCGCCGGTCCGAACGGTGGGAGTGTCGACACTGCCGGCGTGCACCATCTGCTGGAGCGGGCGCTCGAGCGCGATCCGAAGTTCTCGCTCGCCTACCTGCTCGCCGGACAGACGAGCCTGGAGGAGCACCGCGCCACGCCGGCACCCGACCTCGCGGCGAGGGCCGAGAGCCTGTGCCGCTCGGCGGCCGAGACGGACCCGACCCTCGGCGCCGCCTTCACCTGTCTCGGCGAAGCCCTGATGCTCACCGACCGCACGATGGACGCCGTCGAGGCGCTCCGCCGAGCGATTGCGCTCGACACGTCCGACCTGACGCCCCGTTCGAAGCTGCGCGAGATCTACCGCGACCTCGGCATGCACGAGAGCGCCGAAGACAGCTGGCAGAAGCTGATCGAGACGCATCCGAGCCACTGGGCCGGCTACTTCTCGCTCGGCCGCTACTACCAGGATGCCGAGCGGTACGAGGACGCGCTGGACCACTACACGCGGGCCTTGGAGCTGGCGCCGAGAGCGCCCGACCTGTACCGCTACATCGGTACGGTCCACGTCTACCTGGGTCGCTTCGAGGAGGCCGAGGTCGCGCTGCAGAACTCGATCAAGATCCGGCCCACCTGGGACGCCTACTACAACCTGGGCGGCCTCTATTTCAACCTGCGCCGCTTCGTCGCCGCGGTGGCAGCCTACGAGGAGGCCGTACGGCTCGACGAGTCCGACTACCGCTCCCGCGG
>CALZJC010000396.1 GCA_945787525.1 Thermoanaerobaculia bacterium
AGGTCCACAGCTCGGCCTCGGCGTCGGCCGCGGGGTCGGCGGCCGTTTCTTGCACGCCGCGCAGCCAGCCATCGACCGGATGCACTTCGAGCGGATCCAGGATCAACAGCACCGCCAGCAGCAGACCGCCGGCCAGCCAGGCCAGCCGGCCGGCCCAACGTCGCCCGGCGTGGTTTTCATTGCGGGTCATGATCTCGGTCCCTCCAGCGGCTCGGCCAGAACGCCTTCGAGCCGCGCGACGTAGATCGCGTAGTCGGCGGCGGCGCGGGCCACCGCGGTGCGGGCGCCGAACAGGACGTGCTCGGCGTCGAGCAGGTCGAGGGCGCCGAGCGTGCCGGTCACATAGCCGGCACGAGCCGAGTCGAGCGCCTCCTCGGCCTGCACGATGAGGACGTCATCGAGCAGCCGGAGCTGCTGCCAGCCGAGCCCGATCCGGTCGCTCAGCTCATCGAGGTCGGCGGCGATGCCGGCCCGCGCGCCGCGCCGCGTCTCTTCGGCGGCCCGCCGCAGCTCGCGCGCCTGCTCGCGCCCGGCGCGCAGCTTGGCGCGGCGCACCGGCAGGGTGATCCCGCCCTGGATCCCGAACACGTCATCGCCGTTGCCAGGGGGCGGCTGCAGGCGGCCGGGCGCGTCGTCGCGCCGCCCGACCGCGGTGTAGGTCAAGCCGAGCGTGAAGTCCGGGCGAAAGCCCTTGTCCGCCAGCTCTTCGAGCGCCTCCGCCCGGGCGATCCTGGCCGAAGCCGCAGCCAGCTCGGGCCGGCCGGCGACGGCGCGGCTCTCGAGGGCCGCGCGATAGAGCGCGACAGGCCCGAGCCGGGGCAGCGTCGCCGCTGCCGGCGGCTCGGTCCGCGGCCGATCGCGCAGCCCGGCGAGCCGCGCCGCCAGAGCGGCCCGCCGGTCGCGGATCTCCAGCAGCCGGCTGTCGACCCGCGAGATCTCGGCCTGCAGCTTGATCACGCCCTGGCTCAAACCGACGCCGGTGGCGTAGCGGGTGCGGGCGACCTCCTCGTGCTGCTCGAGGTGCCGGCGGAACTGCTCGGTGATCTCGCGATGGCGCTCCAGATAGGCCAGCTCGTACCAGAGCCGGCGCGCCTCGGTGACCAGCTCGAGGCGCCGGGCCTCGACGTCGGCGGCAAGCGCCGCGGCCTCGAGCGCCGCCGCGCGCTCACCGAGCGAGAGCTTGGCGAGCCAGGGCAGACGCTGGGAGACCGTCAGCATCAGCCGCTGGGGGCCGACCCGGGTCTCCGGCGGCGCGACAAACGCCGTCATGGCTACGGTCGGGTCGGGCAGCGCGCGCGCCTGGGGAGCGGTGAGGGCGGCGGCGCGGGCGCGCGCCGCGGCGCCGGCCAGCTCCGGATTGCGCTCCAGGACCTCGACCGCGACCGCTCGCAGGTCGGCGTCGCCGAGCGAACGTGCCAGCCGGCCGGCCGGCCCCTCCTCAGCGGTCCTGTCGGGTGTTGCTTGTGCCGCGGTCGCCGTCGGCCAAAGCCCTGCCAACAGCAGCGTTGCCGCCAGCAGGCGGCCGGATCTCCATCTCATCTGAGCTCCTCCCTGGTTTGAAGCCGTACCCGTGCCGCCGACGGCGACCGGGCGCACCTCAGCCTATGGGAGGACTCAGATCAGGAGTGCTCGAAAAAGGCGGTAAAGCGGCGCGCACGGCGCGTTGGCCGGCATCGGCTGCGGCGTCATACCCGGCTCGAGGCGGGGCGCCGGAAGGGCGTCGCCCGCCACAGGGGACACTGCGGCAGCTGTCGGGACACCCTGCACCGCCTCCGCGGTGTCGGTTGTCAGGCAGCAGTCGTCAGCCTTGATCGCCGTGCCATGACAGGGCAAGTCGCCAGCAGCAAGGCCCGCCATTGGGCAGCTATGCCCGGGAGCACAAAGCGGAAGGGCGATCGCCGCCAGCGGCGAGAACATGGCCACGGCGGCCAGCAGACTCAGTGCACGTCTTATGCTCATTGCCAAAATCCCAACGGTTCCCGCGGCCGTCCGCGACGACACAGTATACGCCGGTTTAGTTCGATCGGTTTCCCATCAGCCACTCGCCCAGCCACGGAAAGCGCTCGAGGAGCTTCTCCGCCGCCAGCCGGCCGCTGCTCTTGGCGGTCATCTTGAGCAGCGGCTTGGCCGGCAGCTTGCCGGTCTCCGCACCGATCCGCTCCACCGCGGCGACGAAGCGCAGCCGGCCGAATCGCTCATCGCGGAAGGCTTCGGGCCGCTCCGCGAGACGCGTATAGAACTGGTGCACCTGGGGCCAGCGGCCAGGCGCACCGCGCCGCGACGCCGAGACCGCCAGGGCGCAAGCCAGCAGGTCGTCGATCCAGGGCTCGCTGCCCGTCAGACCCAGCTTGGACAGCACGATGCGACTCGCCTCCACGTCACCGACCAGATCGGCGCCCTCCAGGCTGGCCGCCTCTTCGGTGCTGCCGCGTAGCGGCGTACCCCAGCTCGGCGGCAGTCCGCCGCCGAGCAGATCTCGCCACAGCGAGACCGTCTCCGGGTCACCCCAGGCGGGCAACGCCAGCGTGCCCGTGCCGCTGATCGCCGGCAAGCCGTAGGGCTCGACCAGACCGGCCTGGCGCCACTCCTCAGCCCGCAACAGCTCGACGACCAGCAGCGGCTGCCGCAGCTTCCGGTGCCCGGTCTCGGCGACCAGCCGCGTCAGCCGGCGCTGCATCTGATCGGCACGATCGAGCGCGCCCGGCGAGTAGCGCACCGTCGCCGGCGGGCCCTCCAGGGAGAGCAGATAGGGAGCTTGCGCGGCGCCCGCGGCGGCGGCTGGCAGCAGCAGCGCCAGCGCCAGCAGACGTTGTCGACGATTCACATGCAGTGGCGGGCGCACGCCTCAGTTTACCTCCCGGCCCGGAGCCGACCCAGCGCAAGAGTAGAATTCGCACCGTGAACGGGTTTCAGATCGGCCGTCACGGCGGCCCCGAGGTGCTGGAGTGGAAGGAGCTGCCGCGCCCGGTACCGAGCGCCGACGAGGTGCTCGTGCGGGTGCGCGCCTGTGCCCTCAACCGCCTGGACCTCTGGGTGCGCGATGGCGTCGAGGGGCACACCTTTCCGCTGCCGCTGATCCCCGGCAGCGAAGTGGCCGGCGACGTGGCGACGGCCGGCGAGGCGGTAGTCGGGATCGAGCCTGGCACGCCGACGTTGGTGGCACCCGGAGTCTCCTGCGGCCGATGCGAGAGCTGCGTCTCGGGACGGGACATGCTGTGCCCCGGCTACGGCATCCTGGGTGAGCACCGCGATGGCGGCTACGCGGAGTACCTGGCGGTCCCGGCGCGTAACATCCTGCCCCTGCCGGCCGGCCTCTCGTACGTCCAGGCGGCCGCGACGCCGCTGGTCTTTCTCACCGCCTGGCAGATGCTGGTCGGCCGTGCTCGGCTGCGGGCGCACGAGGACGTGCTGATCCACGCCGCCGGCTCGGGCGTTTCGTGCGCCGGCATACTGATCGCGCGGTTGCTCGGCGACGTCATGATCATCGCCACCGCCGGCGCCGACGTCGTCGGCCGCAAGGGAGTCGAAGTGATCTTCGACCATGTCGGCGGGGAGCATTTCGAGCGCAGCATGCGGCTCCTGGCGTGGGCTGGGCGGATCGTGCTCTGCGGCGCGACCGCGGGACCCGAGGCGCATATCAACCTGCGAGCCGTCTTCTTCAAGAGCCTGTCGATCCTCGGCTCGACGATGGGCAGCCAGGGAGACCTGCGGCGACTGGCGCCGCATTTCGAGAACGGTGCTCTGCGCGCCGTGGTCGACCGCACGCTGCCACTCGAGCGTGCCCGGGAGGCGCAGGAGGCGTTGGGCCGACGTGAGCAGTTCGGCAAGATCGTACTGACGGTCGGCGACCCGGAGGTGGCGGGCCGGCCGCCCGCGGCCGGCTGACGAGGAACGCGAGCCCAAAGCGGCTACGATCGAGAGACGAGATGAGAATGGACGTGAAGACAAGGCGAAGCTCATGAGCCACCGGGTGGAGACCATCGCAGTGCTCGGCTCCGGCACCATGGGGCGTGGCATCGCCCACGTTGCGGCGCTGGGCGGCTTCGAGACCCATCTCTACGACGTCGACAGCGGGGTGCTCGAGCGGGCGCTGGCGACGATCCACCGCAACTTCTCCAAGGGCGTCGATCTGGGCAAGGTGGAGGCTGGCGCCGCCGACCGCGCGCGGCAGTCGTTGAGCATCGGCACCGACCTGGCGGCGGCGGTCTCGCGGGCGGATCTGGTCATCGAGGCGGTGCCCGAGTCGATGGAGATCAAGGCCGAGACCATCCGCCAGGTGGAGGCCGCCGCGCCGCCCGAGGCGCTGTTCGCCAGCAACACCTCGGGCTTGTCGATCACCGAGATGGCCGCGGTCAGCGGCCGGCCGCAGCGCTTTGCCGGCATGCACTTCTTCAACCCGGTGCACATCATGCGGCTGATCGAGCTGGTCCGCGGCCTCGAGACGTCCGACGAAACCGTGGCGACGCTCGAGGCCGTCGGCAAGCGCATGGGCAAGGAGTGCGTGGTGGTCAACGAGTCACCCGGCTTTGTCACCTCGCGGGTCAACGCGCTCATCGGCAACGAGGCGTTCCGCATGCTGGAGAACGGCGTCGCCACGGCGGCCGACATCGACAAGGCTCTGAAGCTGGGCCTCAATCACCCGATGGGCCCCTTCGAGATGGCCGACCTGGTGGGCCTCGACGTCCGCCTCGGCGTCCTGCGCCATCTGCACGCGACGCTGGGCGACCTCTACCGCCCCAGCCAGCTGCTGGTGCAGTACGTTCAAGCCGGCCGGCTGGGCAGAAAGACCGGCCGCGGGGTCTACCAGTACGACGCCGACGGCAGGAGAACGGAATGAACGACCTGAGCGATCGCGTCGCCCTGGTCACCGGCTCGAGCTCGGGCCTGGGCCTGGCGGCCGCCATGGCGCTCGCCCAGCGCGGCGCGCGCCTGGCAATCAGCAGCCGTGGCGGCGACAGGCTGGCGGCGGCCGAGGCCCGACTGGCCGGCACCGCCACCGAGGTGATCGCCGTCGCGGCTGACATCCGCCGTCCGGAGGCGCTCGAGGAGCTGGTCTCCAACGTCGAGGAGCAACTCGGCCCGATCGACATTCTGATCGCCAACGGTGGCGGGCCGCGGGCCAAGCCGGCGACAGAGCTCGACGATGTTGACTGGCAGGAGGCGATCCCCCTGACCCTGCTGTTCGTGCCGCGACTCTGCCAGCTGGTCCTGCCGGGAATGCGGCGGCGAGGCTGGGGCAGGATCGTGGCGATCAACTCGGTGTCGGCGCGGCAGCCGATCCCCGGGCTGGCGCTGTCGAACGCCCTGCGGCCGGCAGTGCTGGGCTATCTCAAGACCCTGTCGCAGGAGGTCGCCACCGACGGCGTGACGGTGAACGCGGTCCTGCCCGGCTACACCCGCACCGAGCGGCTTGAGGAGCTGGCCCTGTCGATGGCCGAGCGGACCGGCCAGAACGCCGTCGACATCATGACCGAGCAGGGCTCGGGCAGCGCCATGCGGCGGCTGGCCGAGCCGCGGGAGATCGGCGACACGGTGGCCTTTCTGGCCTCGCCCCAAGCCTCGTACATCACCGGGCAGGGGGTCGTGGTCGACGGCGGCTACTTCAAGGGACTCGTGTAACCCCGAGCCTCGGCGGCTTGCCCGCTGCTCTCACCTGCCGGTGCCGAGACGCCGGCCCGCCATGCCACGGACCGCCTCTTC
>CALZJC010000397.1 GCA_945787525.1 Thermoanaerobaculia bacterium
GGCGTCGATGCCGATCTCGATGAACTCGGCTGCCTGCAGCCGCTCGGCTCGGCGGTTCTCCCACTGCTCGCGGCGCATGCCGTCGGGCGGCGAGAACTCGGGCGCGTACAGGCTCAGGTAGGTCTGTACGTCCTGCCTCGACCACGCCGCCGCCCATTCGCGAACCCGGCTCTCGAGCCGGGCGGCGGTAGGCGCCGCCGCCGCGGAGTCCTCTGCCAGCTCGGCCGCCGGCTTCTCGACGGGCTGCTCCGGCTCGACGAGACGGTCGGCCGTCGGGTCGAGCCGGTCGGCGTGCTGGTCGCCGCCGGCCGCCATCCAGTTGAGCTCGGCCAGTCGCGTTTCGACCGTCTGGCGCGCGGCGCGCTCGCGATCCAGGGATTCCTGGAGCTCCCGCTGGCGGCTCTCCGCGGTGTCGACCCTCGCCTGAAGCGCTGCGATCCCGGCGACCGGGTCCGACGGCGCCTCCTGCAGATCGGTGCGACTGCCCGCGGCGGCCCGAACACGCTCGAAGGGCACCTCGAAGCGAACCGTGAAGCCCGGAACGATCTGCCGATCGCTCGTCAACTGCACCTCCGCCCGGCCGTCCGTCACGCTGAGCACCGCGGCCGTTCCGACGTCGATGGAGCGCGCTTCGTCGGCGACCGTGATCTCGTAGTGGACCCGGCCCACGTCCGCCGGTCGGAGGTGATGCACCAACTCCCCCTCGACGGTGGCGCGATCGCCGTCGACGGCCGCGATGAGCGCGATCAGGGTCAGCAGCGCGGTGGTGGACGTTGGATCTTCACCCTCGGGCGGAGACCGCCTCGGTCACTTGTCTCGGTTCCTGCCGCTCGGCCGGCTGCACCTCGACGAGCTCCACCGACACCAGGGTCGTGACGCCCTTCTCCTGCATCGTCACGCCGTAGAGGATGCCGGCGGCCTCCATGGTCAGCTTGTTGTGGGTGATGACCACGAACTGGGTGTCGCTCGACATCTTCTTGAGCAGCTCGAGGAAGCGCGCCGTGTTGGTGTCGTCGAGCGGCGCGTCGACCTCGTCGAGGATGCAGAACGGCGACGGCTTGGTGCGGAACAGGGCGAAGATCAGCGCGATGGCCGTGAGCGCCTTCTCGCCGCCGGAGAGCAGCATGATGTTCTGCAGCCGTTTGCCGGGTGGGCGGGCGACGATCTCGATGCCGCTGTCGAGCAGATCGTCCTCGTCGAGCAGCCGCATCTCGGCAGTGCCGCCGCGGAACAGCTCCTGGAAGAGCAACCTGAACTGCTCGTTGACCTTGTCGAACGTGGCGCGGAAGCGGCTGCCCGAGGTCTGGTCGATCTCGCTGATGGTCTTCTTGAGGCTGGCCACCGAATCGGCGACGTCGGCGCGCTGCTCGATCAGGTAGCCGTGGCGCTGCTCCTGCTCCTCGTATTCGTCGGCCGCCAGGAGATTGACCGGGCCCAGCCGCTCGAGGACCTCGTGACAGCGGGTCATGTCGGTCTCGAGCTCGGCCAGGGCCTCTTCGGGCGGCTCGGGCAGCTCGGGCAGGCCGGTCTCGAAGTGCGCCCGGTAGGCCTCCTCGAGATGCTCGGTGTCCTGATCGAGGGCCGCCTGGGCGACCCGCTGGTCGCCGATCTCGGTCCGCGCGCCGTCCCGCTGGTCGCGCAGCTCGACGATCGCCGTTTCGAGCCGCTCGAGCTCGGTGGCGCGCTCGTCCACCCGTTGCTGGGCCGTCAGGACCTCGCGCTGTGAGACGTCCCGGCGCTCGAGACGCTCCTGCAGCTCGCCCTCGGCGCTGGCCACCGCCGCCTCGATCTCTCGCCGGCGCTCGTCGAGCCGCGTCGACTCTTTGCGCCAGGCGGCCTCCTGCTGCTCGGCCTCGGCGGATTCGCGGGCCGCCCGATCGCGCTGCTGGTCGAGGGCCGTCAGCCGCTCGCCGATGAGCTCGAGCCGGCCGCGCCGGCTGACGCCCGAGGTGCGGGTCGACTCGCGGTCGTCGCGCAGGCTGGCGGCCTCGGCCTGGCAGCGGTCGAAGGTCTCTTCGAGCTCGCGGTGGGCGATCTCACGATCGCTCAGGTCGGCGGTCAGGCGCTCGGCGCGCCCGGCGATGCGCTCGAGCTCGGCTTCGATCTCGTCACGCTCGGTCGCGACGGTCCGACCGTCGACCTCGAGGCGGCGGGCGCGGCCCTCGAGGTCTTCGCGGCGGGCGGCGGCGACGGCCAGCTCGCGGCGCGATTCACCGATCCGCTCGTCGAGCGCGGCCAGCTCGCTGTCGAGCTCGCCGGCCGCTCCAGCGAGCCGGTCGATCTGGGCGCCGAGCTCCACCAGCCGGGTCTCGAGCGGCGGGATCTCGCTTTCGAGAGTGGCGAGCGCCTCTTCCCGGCCCAGGAGGCCGGGCGCCGCGGTCTCGCTCTGCACGTAGAGGACGCCGGACTGTGCCCACAGCCGTTCGCGGCTCAGAAAAGCGATGCCGGGATGCCGGCGGGCCAGCCGCTCGGCGTCGGCCGCCGCATCGACCAGGTAGGCGGGCGGCAGGGCGCGGGCGATCGGCGGCGGCAGCCCGAGAGCCCGGCCGACGGCGCCGCGGATGGCCGGGTCCTCGACCGCGGGCTCCTCCAGCTCGCCTTCGTCGGCGCAGCGCACCAGGCAGGCGCCGGCGCCGGCGAGCATGCCCGCCAGGGCCAGCCCCTCCTCGTCGCCGGGCAGTATGACGGCGTGGGCAAGACGGCCCAGCCAGAGATCTATGGCGCCGGCCCAGCCGGCGGGAACGTCGAGCCGGTCGACGAGGAAACGCGGCTCCTCGATACCGGCCTCGGCGAGGATCCCGGCCAGCCGCTCGCGACGCTCGCGATCGGCCTCGGCGAGCTCGCCGAGCAACGTGTGCCGCTGCTGGCTGGCGGCCAGCTCCGTCGCGGTCTCCTGGCGCGCGGCGCCGGCGGCCTGGCGCTCTTCGTCCAGCCGGTGACGTTTCTGGCGCGCCTCTCCGGCCCTGCCGGCAAGCTCGGTGAGCCCCGTCTCCAGGGCCGCGACCCGGCTCGCCGCCTCGCCGGCCGCCGTCCGGGCCTCTTCGAGCTCGGCTTTTTGGCGCCCGGCCTCGGCCTCGAGCTGACGGCGGCGCAGCTCGGCCTTCTCGCGCTCGACCTGCTCGACGTGCAGCTTGTTGCGCAGGCCGGTGAGGTCGCCGATCGAGGTCAGCAGCCGGGCGCGCAGGCCCTCGACCCGTTGGCCGGCTTCGGCGACCAGGCTCTCCGCCTGGCGAATGCGGGCCTGGTCGTCGTCTACCTCGGAGGCGGCCCGGGCACGCTCTGCCACCAGCTCGGCGCGCTGCGCCTCGAGCACCTCGCTGCTGGTCGCCAGCTCTTCGAGTCGGCGGCTGCGGTGACGGGCCGTCTCACGGCCGGCGGCGAGGCGCTCGCCGAAGTCGCGCAACCGCTCGCGGGAGCTCTTGAGGAACTCCTGGCGGCCCTCGATGGCGGCCGCCAGCTCGGCTTCGCGGCGGTGGCGCTCGGCCAGCTCGCGGCGCAGCTCCTC
>CALZJC010000398.1:0-3504 GCA_945787525.1 Thermoanaerobaculia bacterium
CCCGGCTCGCAGGTCGTTACCTCCTTGGACCAGTCGTAGAGGATTCCCCAGCGACGAAACTGCTCCTTCATCACCCGGATGTTGTTGAGGGTCCAGTCTCTGGGGTGTACGCCGCGCTCGATAGCGGCGTTTTCAGCCGGCAGGCCGAAGGAGTCCCAACCCATGGGATTGAGGATGTGGTCGCCCCGCATCCGCCGGTAGCGGTATAGAGCATCCCCCAGGATGTAGTTGCGGCCGTGCCCGACATGCAGGCGATCCCCCGACGGATAGGGGTACATCATCAGCATGTAGAACGGCTTCGCCGGAGCTTTGAGGTCGACCTCGGCGATCCGTGCCCTGGCCCACCGCTCCTGCCACCGGGACTCTATGTTCTTGTGATCGTATTCCGCCACGCTCAACACCTCACGGGGACGCGCGCCCGTTCTCTACTTCATGCGACCTGGAAACTCGTGCCGCTTGAGCAGGCCGTCGAGCAGCCCGTTGACGAAGCGGCTCGACTGCTCCGAGCCGAACCGCTTGGCCAGCTCGATCGCCTCGTCGAGGACGACCAGCTTCGGCACGTCCGTCTCGTAGAGAAACTCGTATACCGCCAGCCGGAGGATGTTGCGATCCACCACCGGCATGCGCTCCAGCCGCCAGTGCTCGGCCTGCTCGCGGATCAACCGATCGATCTCGTCCCGATGCTCGAGAGTACCGGTTACGAGCGACCTGCCGTAGTGGTACGCTGCGGCATCCTGCCCGGCGGCTCCACGCCGGCGAGGTTCGTCTACCCGGTTCGCCGGATCGAAGTTGTTGAAGATCTGGGGTAGCGGACTGCCGCCGAGATCGCTTTGAAAGAGCATCTGCACAGCCATCTCCCGGGCTCGCCTCCGCTTGCTCATGATTCCGCCTCGACGATCAAAGAACGCGGTCCCGCGATGACGCCACGAGACTCTCCCGGCGCAGTATACGCGAGCCCACGCGCTGCGCTCACCGCCGCGGTAGGGCTAGTAGCAGCCCGTGCTAGAGACAGGGCAACGTTTCGCGCCGGCTGCCCGGCCTGCCGGGCCGCAGGACCCGCTCCGCCACGCAGCGCTGGCCGTCATGAGTGACGGACTCCACCCGCACCTCGATCCCGCCGGCATCGGCCATCGAGATCGAACCGCCGAGGCTGGCGACATCGCCCGCGGACCAGATCCGCACGGGCCCCTGGTCACCGCCAAGCTGGATGAGGAAGAACGCTTCGTAGCCGGTCGCCCCGATCGAGTAGGACTCGCCCGGCCTCTTCAGCACCAGCTGGGTCAAGCCGTACTTCTGGCGCGCCTTGCGCAGCAGTCCAGCAGCCGCCGTGTCGTCGCTCTCGCTCCAGAACACGTAGGTCCAGCCCTGGCCCTGGGCGCTGCCTCGTCTGCCGACCTCACCGCAATCGGCCGAGGTGGCCATGAACTCGTCGATGGCGAGCGCCTTGCGAACCAGCCAGTTGAAAACCGTCGGCACCGAGGGCATCGGTCTGCAGCCCGGCACCCGATACTGCGGCAACAGCCAGAGGCGACCGTCTTCCACCTGGCTCGCCGCAAAGGCGAAGGGTGCGGGCACTGCTGCCAGCAGCGCCACCAGGACGGCGATCGTCGACAGGCGCCGACTCGGAGGTCGCCGGCGCATCAGCCTCTGGTCAGATCGCATGGT
This sequence comes from Thermoanaerobaculia bacterium, assembly GCA_945787525.1. Taxonomy (GTDB): domain Bacteria; phylum Acidobacteriota; class Thermoanaerobaculia; order Multivoradales; family JAHEKO01; genus CALZJC01. The sequence continues at coordinate 1,666 of CALZJC010000398.1, forward strand.
AGTTCTGGAAGCCGTGACCGCGGGTAGAACCTCGATGGAGTATAGCGATAGGACAGGGGCCGTTCAATGACCCGAGTCGAGATAGCTGATCTGGAACACATCGTCGCCACGGTGCGTCGCGCGCACGAGCGCCTGACCGAGCGTCGCGGGGGGCCGATGATCGGCCCTTTCAAGCGGGCGGCCTTCCTGGCGCTGCGGGCCGTCGCCTACTCCATACCGATCGCGTTGGGCCTGCTGCTGCTGGGCATCTTCCTGCTCGACTGGGGTGGCTCGTTGCAGGCGTTGCTGGTCCTCGCCTGGCTGGTCATCGCCATCTTCCTCCTCCTGCCGCTGACCCTGCTGAACCTGCCATTGATGGTGACCGCCTGGAAGCAGCGGCGCCTGATCGTCAGCCGCGACCTGCTGGTGCCGGCGTTCCCCGCCTGGCTGCTCAAGGCACGCTGGGTCGTGACCGCGGTCGGGGTGGCGGCCGCCGTCCTGGCGCTCACCGTCGACAGCTTCGGTTGGGACGGCTTCATCCTGGTCCTGCTGGTGGTCGTCTTCCCCTTTCTGCTGGTCATGATGCAGTCGTTCCTCGGACTCGCGAGGCGCAACCTCGATCTGATGCGGAGTGTCCAGGAGCTGCACACGATCCTCGAAGACAAGCTCGACGAGGCTCATCGCGAGTCGCGGACGCACATCGAGCTTTCCCACGAGCTCCGGGTCAAGCTCTCGGAGACTGCCGAAGGGATTCTCAGCGGCGAGCGCCTGGGGGCGATTGGCGACTCGATGCGCGCCCCGACGAACCAGTACTCCGTTTCTCAATCCTCGGCCTTCCGTGACGGCCTACAGGCCTATACGCCGGAGGTGCAGCTCCAACTGCTCGACCGGCTGCAGGAGCTGGCGCAGAACCGGCAGCCCGAGGGAGCCGTTCCCGCCGCCGCCGGCGGGCGCTGGATCTGGACCCTGAGCGACCTGGGAATCGATCTGGAGTACGAGATCGCCGAGGACAACCAGCAGCTCCTGGTCCGGGAAGCCCGCCCGTCAACCGTCGCCGGAGAACCCCCAGATGGCGCCGGCTAGCAGCGATTTCCCCAAGTACGGCTCGATCGAGGCGCCGGCGGCCTTTCAGGCCCGCAAAGCACTGCCGCCCGAGCTGCAGCTCGGCGTGCAGGACATCCTGTATGAGATCTGTACCGACCCCCGTCGCTATCCGGAGCGCATGGAGGCCTTCTCACGCGACGGCAGCATCCAGACGTACTCCCATCCGGAGCCGCCGCTCGACATCACGATCGAGATCGTCGAGGACGAGAGCAAGATCTACGTCCTCCAGTACGCTCCGCGGCTCGACGTCAAGAAGACCGTCTTCATCAGCTACAGCCACAACGACCGCGACTGGCTGGACCGGGTTCGCAAGAGCCTCCGGATGCTCGAGCGAAAAGGGCTCGTCGAGATCTGGGACGACAGCGCCATCAAACCCGGCGACAAGTGGCGCGAGGAGATCGACAAGGCCCTGCAGCGGTCCAAGGTGGCGATCCTGCTCGTCAGCCCGAACTTCGCCGCCTCCGACTTCATTCTCGACGAGGAGCTGCCCTACATCATGCAATCGGCCCGATCGCGGTCGGTGGTGCTCTCGTGGATCGCGATCAGCAGCGCTCCCTACGACGACATAGGCGTCGGCGAGATCCAGGCTCTGAACGATCCCACCGCGCCTCTCGACAGCCTCGACGAGGGCGGCTGCAACCGCGCCTTGACCAAGATCTACGAGCAGATCAAGGCGACGGTGACCGGCCAGTAGCCGGTCTCACAGGGCAGGCTGGAACTCCCTGGCCGCCGAGCGGGCGTAGGCGAAGTTGAGGC
>CALZJC010000398.1:3529-6919 GCA_945787525.1 Thermoanaerobaculia bacterium
ATTCCCTGGGCGCGGTGCGCCTCGGCAAGCAGCAGCAGGATCCGCGGGTCCTGCTGATTGGCCTGCTCTAGCTCGGTCACCGCGCCGGCGGCATCACCCGCCGCCATGGCCAACCGCCCCCGCAGCTCATGATGCCGCCGCACCTCGGAGGGGATCCCGCGTGCCGATACGGCTTCGCCATAGGCCGCCGTGGTCTCGCGGGCACTGTCCAGGTCGCCTGCCGCCAGCAGCACGCGCGCCTTGTCATAGAGAATGTTGCGGCGCACGTTCTGTCGGACTTCCTCGCTCACGTTCGCCTGGTCGATGGCGGCGACCGAACTGTCGTAGGACGCCGACGCCTCGTCGAGCCGGCCTGCCTCGAGCAGCAGGTCACCGGTCAGGTTGAGGTCACCGGAAACGGCCGCCCAGTCCTCGCCGCCCTCGGCCAGAGCGCGCATCTCGTCACAGGTCGCCAGGGCCGAGTCGAAGTCGCCCTCGTGAACGTGGGTGACGACGGTCCAGAACAGCGAGGCTCTCTCCTCGCCCACGTTGCGGGCCTTGTCGCGCAACGTCGTCAGGGTGGCCCTTGCCGCGTCGCCATCGCCGAGGAAGGCCTGATTGTGGGCGATCCCCGCGTAGGAGGCGATGAACCGCTCGTCGGACTGCAGCGCCCGGCGGTAGTTCTCGATCGACTCCTCGAAGCGGCCGGTCTTCATCAACAGCTCGGCATACGAGTCATAGGGGTTCGGATCATCGGGAATCAGCTCGATGTAACGCCTGAACGCCGCCTCGGCGGCGTCGAAGTCGCCCAGAAAGCGGTGCGCATAACCCATCTGGTTGTAGGGCGCCGAATACCCCGGGTCGAGCTCGATGGCGTGCCGATAATGGACGATGGCTTCCTCGTACTCCTGCCGCCCGAAGTGGAAGCCGCCGAGGGCGTTGTGGGCGCGCTTGTCGGCGGGATACCGCTCGACCAGCCGGGCGAGATGGCCGCGTTGCTCGTCGGGCAGGCCGTCGACGCCCGCCTGAGTGGCGAGGATCAGCAACCGCTCGCCCTCCGAGACCTTCTCCACCAGGGCGACCGCCCTGGCCAGGGAGTCGAAGAACTCCTGGTTCGTCGAGCCGGTGAAGCCGGCCAGCAGATGGGCCCAGGCGAAGTCGGGGTCGAGCGCCACGGCGCGATCGAAGAACTCGTTCGCGTCGGTGCCGCGGAGTCGCTCATTGAGGTCACGGCCCTGGATGAAGGCCTCTCGGGCCTCTTCCGAAGAGGTGGAGATCGGGATCTCCCGGATCTCCGCGGCCACCGGCTCCTCGGCCGGCTGCCGGCAGGCGATACTCGCCACCGCGGCCACCGACGTGACGTAGGCGAGGGCTCGGATCGAACGGGCGGTCTTCATGGGTCTCTCCTTTGACGGTCGACCCGGGGCGGGCTCGATGCGCCCGGCGCCGGACGCCGTTGGAATCTGATCGTACTCGCCAGCAAGCTACGCAAACCAGGCGGGAAGGTTGCCGACCGCCACCCTCGCCCGGTGCTTCATCGTCCCGACACCGGCTTGCGGCTCATCTCCCCGGGCCGGGCTGCGGTGAATCGGAGCGCGGCCTTCCAGCCCTCTGATGCAGATACGCATTGGCCGCCAGAAAGCCCTCCGGGTGGCCGACGTCGAAGAGCGGCAGCGGCAGTGTCAAGCCCAACAACCCGCCGGCGCCAGCGATGCGCTGATAGACCGGCACCTCGTCGAACTCCCCCTGGACGCGGTCTCGCAGCTCATCGATCCAGCCCATGACGTGCGGCCGGCATACGTAACGCCCGCAGGTGCGTAGCACCGTTTCGCCGGCCGGGATCTGCAACCTTCCCGGGCCCTTGTCGCACAGCCGCCGGATCTCGAACACGCCCGGCTCCGGCGAGGAGCCCTCGAAGAGGCCGCTGTTGCCGTAGCGGCCGGACTCCTCGCTGTCGAGCCGCAGGACCCCGACCACATCCTTGCCCGAGCGCTCGAAAAGGTCGATCAGCGAGGCCAGCCGGTACTCGGGAGAGAGCAGCACGTTGTCCGGCAGCAGGAGGGCGAACGCCTCGTCCCGGGTGAACGATCGCGACACCGCGATCGCTTCGGCGAGCCCGTTCGGCTCTTCCTGCCGCAGGTACTCGAAAGCGAGCCCCGGGAACTCTCCCTGCCGGCGAGCGGTCTCCAGATAGCTGCGGATCAGCTCCTTGCCGGGCCCGATGACCACTCCGATGCGCTCCAGACCCGCGGCCGCCGCCTCCTCCACCACCCGATGGATTGCCGGTTTGGAGCCCACCGGCAGGAGCTCCTTGGGCACCGCCCAGGTGACCGGTCGCATGCGGGTGCCGCGTCCGGCGGCGGGGATCAGGGCCTTGCGCACCGGCATCGCGCGGGAGCCTAGCAGCTGGCAGCCCGTGGCAGCGGTCTGTCGGCAGCGACAGGCTAGCCGAACGCCACCGGCCCGGCGGCGTCGGCGGCGGCGGTTGTGAAGACCGCCGGGCGACGGCCAAAGCGCGCCTCGAAGGCTTCGACCATCGCCGTCATCACCACCCGTTCGCCCTCCTCCTCGACCAGGGCCGCGACGCAACCGCCGAACCCGGCACCGGAGAACCGCGCGCCCAGGCACCCGGGTGCCTCCCAGGCCGCGGCGGCCAGGGTGTCGAGCTCGGGCACGCTGACCTCGTAGAGATCGCGCGAGCTCTCGTGCGACAGCCGCATCAGCCGGCCCACCTCGGCGAGCTCGCCGCTGCGCAGCGCCGCGGCCGCCTGGCGCGCGCGCTCGCACTCGCCGACCACGTGCCGGGCTCGCCGGTCGAGCGGCGACGGCAGCAGCCCGCGGTGGGCCTCGAGCTGCTCCGGCGTGACGTCGCGCAGCGTCGCGATCGCCGGAAGCTCGCGGCGCAGGCACTCGACGGCCTGCCGGCACTGCTCCCGGCGGCGGTTGAACGCCGAGCCGACCAATCGCCGGCGCCGGCCGGTGTCGGCGACCACCAGACGCGCCGCTGGCGGCAGCGGGATCAACTCGTGGCCCAGCGAGCGGCAGTCGAGAAACACCGCGCTGCCCCGCCGCGCGTGCAGAATCACGAACTGGTCCATGATGCCCGACTCCAGGCCGAGGTAGCCGACCTCGGCCCGGTGCCCCGCCTGGGCGCGATCGAGCGGCTCGAGACGAAAACCCGACAGCTCCTCCCAGGCCAGGACCAGGGCCGCTTCGAGGGCCGCAGACGAGCTCAAGCCGGAGGCCATGGGCAGCTCCCCGGAGATGACCGCGTTCATGCCCGTGGGCTCGTGGCCCGCCTCGGCGAGTGCCCAGGCGACGCCCGCCGGGTAGTCGGGCCAGCCGCTCTCCCGCCGCGACCGTTGTGCCACCGGCGGCGGCAGCCGGTCGAGGTCCAGCCGCGCCGAGTCG
>CALZJC010000399.1 GCA_945787525.1 Thermoanaerobaculia bacterium
GCTCGATCAACCGATCGACAAACGCGGTCTCGGCGCGGTTGCCGGCGTCATCCTCGGCCACCAGCCGGATGAGGTTGGCGTCGGTATGGTCGAAAGGCACCGCAAAGAGGGCAAAACGCAGACCGGCCGCTCCACCGGGCACATTGCGGCCGGGAAACCAATGTTCGCCGACCGCCACGCCGTCGAGCACGGCGCCGGCGCCCAACGAGTAGATCACCAGGTCCGAGCCGCCCTGGGCCGGATAGTGCTGGGTCGAGAGTGCGGCCAGACTCGGCGGCCGGGTCTTGACCATCAGCGGCAGCTCCCGCACCACCGGCGGCGGTCTGCGCAACCAGGTTCCGGCCCGCGTGGCCACCGCCCGCAGCACCGCGCCGCCCTCGCTCAGGCCGTCCTGGCTGCGCCAGCCGGCATCCGCCGTCAGCAGGTCCTCGCGCGTGGCCGGCGCCCACAGCTTCCAGGGCGGCCGCGGATCGTGCTCGCGGCGGGCGAGCACGATCGTCCGGTCGCCCTGGGACAGCTCCAGGCGCACCTCGGCGAGACCGCGTAAAGCGCCCGTGAAGCGAGCCTCGACGCCGGTGCTGGGGCCGATCGCCGGCCTGTCGGCGCTCAGGCTCGCCGCCGGGGGAGCGCCGGTCCAGAATCCCGTGACCGCGCCGACCACCGCCGCCACAAGCACGACGACGATGACCAGACGACGGCCTATTGAGCGTTTACGGCGCATGGCGGCGAGATTCCGATCGGCTGACCGGCGGGCAGGCCGCTGGAGGATATCGCAGCCGCTGAGTCCTGCTAGCCTTTCTCGCGGAACGGCCGCAGCACCTCACGCCGATCCGAGTAGGCGAGACGGGCCTGGACGAACTCGCGGTGGGTGAAGCCGAGCTCGCTGGCGATCTGACGGATCTGGGACTCCTCGGCCGTGGAGATCGAATCGTCGGCGGCCGAAACGGCGAACATGCAGTCGAGCAGATGGCGCCGCTCGTCGGGGCTCGAGATCTCGCGAAACTCGCGGGTGACGAGAAAGTTCTCGGTGCCGCCGAACAGCCGGTTCTGGCTCTTGGCGATCTGCACCACCAGGACGGACAGCTCCTCCGGCAGATCGCCAAAGCGCCGCACGATGTCCTCCATCGCGCCAGTCTCCTCGCCGCTGAAATAGCGGTCGGCGTGAGCGACCCGGCCGAGGATATAGGCGAATGCGGCAACGTAGCGCGCCCGCTCCGGCGGCATCGCTTCGAGCTCGCCGACGATCTTGCGCACCGTATCGCTGTCACCTGCGCCGTCCGCCACCGACGGGTCCGACTCACTGCCTCGCAACCACTGCAGAATACCCATCCGGAAACTCCCTCCTCTCCGCCACATCCTACCCGCCCACGAACCTCGTCGGAGCCATACAATGCGGCTTCCGATGCGCCACCCAGCGAAGCTCCTCGCCCTCCTGGCCATCGCCCTCGGCTGCGCCGGCGAGCCGACCCTCGAGCAGCGTCTGACAGGCACCTGGCATGCCGAGCTGGCCTCTCCGGGCGGCCCGCTGCCGTTCACTCTTCGCATCTTCGAGCAGGACGGTCGATTGGCCGCCGTGGCGATCAACGGCGAGGAGGAGGCGCCTTTCAGCCACGTCAGGCCGACCGACACCGGCGTCGAGCTGGCGACCGAGTGGTACGACTCGGAGATCCGCGCCGAGCTCGACCGCTTCAGCGGCAACGACATGCGCGGCCGCTGGCGTAAGACGGCGCCGGGCGGGGACTCCGTGCTGGGTTTCCAGGCGACTCGCAATGACCTGCCCAACCGCACTGCCTTGCCGAGGTTCCGACCGGTCGCACCGCTCGACTTCGCTGCCGGCGCACCGGATCGCGCAATGCCAACCTCCGTCGCCGGAGCCTGGGCGATGGAGTTCACCGACGCGGACGGCACCCAGCCGGCGCGCGGCGAGTTCCGCCAGGAGGGCAGCCGGGTTACCGGCACGATCCTCACGCCGGTCGGTGACTATCGCTACCTCGAGGGCAGCTTCGAGCTGGGGCGGCTGCGACTCTCCACCTTCGATGGGGCGCACGCCTTCCTGTTCGACGCCGAGGCCAGGATCGACGGCTCGCTGCGGGGCAGCTTCTGGTCGCGCGACAGCTACCACGCGGAGTGGCGGGCACGCCCGTTGGCGGCCGACGAGCGAGTGCTGCCGGACGCCTGGGAGCTGGCGGGCCTGACCAACCAGGAGGGCCGCTTCGCCTTCAGCTTTCCGGATCTCGACGGCGCCGTCGTGTCGCTGGCCGACGAGCGGTTCCGAGGCAAGGTGGTGCTGGTCAACATCTTCGGCTCCTGGTGCCCCAACTGCAACGACAAGGCGCCGGTTCTGGCCGGCTGGCACCGGCGCTTCAGGGACCGGGGCCTCGAGATCGTCGGGCTGGCCTACGAGCTGACCGGTGATCCGCAGCGCGACGAGCGACAGGTCCGGCGTTTCGCCGAACGCCATGGAGTCGAGTTCCCGCTGCTCCTCGCCGGGCTGAGCGACAAGAAGCAGGCGGCGGCGACGCTGCCCGACCTGAGCGCCGTAGTGGCCTTCCCCACCACCGTCTTCATCGGCCGCGACGGCCTGGTGCGCCAGATCCACACCGGTTTCGCGGGTCCGGGCACGGGCCGCCACTACGAGCAGCTGCTGGCAGAGCTCGAGGGGCTGATCGAAGAGCTTCTGGAGGAGCCCGTCAGCGCGGCGCCGGAGGTGACGGGAGACCTGGCGGGTAGCTAGCCTGACCTTCTCACCGGTCGTCGTTGCGAAACGTCGTAGCTGCCTCAAGATGCGAGGCTTGCGACCGAGGGCACCGCAAGCGTGCTCGAAGCACCCCGAGGATGCCCGATAGGAGCGTAACGCTGCAGATTCAGGTGGATACGGCGTTTCGTAGACGATTGGTGAGCAGGTCAGGCTAACCTGCTGACTCAGCGGAAGAAGCCCGAGATCGTGCGCGCGCTCAGACCCGAGCCGCCGACGTCGACCTTCAACCGCCGCCACTCGCGGCCGTCACCCTGCTCGGAGTAGTAGCCGATGAAGTACTGGCTCTCGAGCTCCTCGGCGATCTCGCGGTATACCGCATCGAGGTCGTCGCCCACCCGGGTGAAGTAGACCCGGCCGCCGACCTCGGAGGTCAGCTCGCGCAAGCGACCGAGGAAACCGCGCACGCTCAGACCCTTGCCGCCGGTGCGCACGATCTCGTTGTTCGAGAGGATGAAGTAGATCGGCGCGCCAACCGTACGGGCGAAACGCAGGCAGGTGCGGTAGGAGAACTCCGGGTCCTCGTCGGCGCCGTCCGAGTAGACGATCAGCGCCTTCTTGCCCGGCACTCCCTGCAGCTGGACGAGCGAGAACGCCACCGCCTCCCAGATCGCCGTCTGGCCGCCGGGGCTCAGCCGGTCGAGCGCCTGGACCACCTGCGGCAGATCGGTCGTGGGGGTCCGCGCCAGCCGCGGCTGGCTGCCAAAACCGACCAGAAAAGCCCGGTCGCGGCGCGACTCCAGCCCGCG
>CALZJC010000400.1 GCA_945787525.1 Thermoanaerobaculia bacterium
GGGCAGGAAGAAGACGGTCTTCAGCGTGAGCAGGAGCGACAGCGCCAGCAACAGGCCGGCGGCGGCTGCGGCCACCGTCGAGGCGGCGGTCGAGGCGGGGCGCGCGAGAACCGCCGCCGAGGCGGCCAGAAACAGGAAGGTCGCCAGGGGGTCGGGGCGAAAGCTGGCGCCGTGGATGACCACCTCAGAGAGCGCGTTGTAGCAGAGAACCGCGAACAAGGCCCCGGTCGTGGACAGAAACCGCCGGCCGATCAGATAGATCAGGCCGCTGGAGGCCAGGCCAAGGCCGAACAGAACCACGCGCGCGACGATGATCTGCGCTACTTCGTCGCCGGCCGAGATCGAAGCCAGCCACGGGAAGAGGTGCACGTGAAAAGTCTGCCGCCAGGCGAGCGGCGAGTCGCGCAGAAAGTCGTAGACGAAGGAGAGATAGTGGAACTCGTCCCAGTTGATGTTGAGTCGCAACATCAGATGGAGGCGCAGTCCCAGCATCGTCAGCAGCAAAGCCGACAGGGCGATCGTCCAGGCTGAGCCCGGGCGGTCCGCTCTGGAAGGGCCGGCGGCGGTGCTCATTCGAAGACGTTCATCGCCCGGCTGGTTCCGGCGCGATCCGAAACAGCTGCCATGGGGCCGCCGGCGTGAGGGGCAGCAGGCGTTCCTCCTGATCCAGGAGACGTGACACCACGGCTGGCGGCGCGTGCAGGAGGGCGAAGTCGAAGTGATCGAGGTCCGAGGGGCGGAGCAGCTGCGGCGCCCACTCCAAGCCTGGCGTCCAGCCGTCGGGTGTTGCCAGGTCCGTCTTGACCACCAGCGAGCTCGCCATGCTGGCGAACGAGAAGTTGAGCCGGCCACCGTGAAACAGCTGCGCATAGGCGTGCAGTTGCATGTAGACCGGTTGCTTCATCCGCGGGCTGCTGCGCACGAAGTCCAATCCCAGGACCCGCGGCTCCGGTGGCAGACCGGCGAGCGCGGTATCGAGTCCCCGCAACTCGTCGCGCTCGAAGGAGATCCAGGCGGAGGCGGTAGAGAGGCAGAAGGCGGTGAGTATGGCCATGGCCAAGCCACGGCGCAGCAGAGGGCGGATCGCAGGCGGCGGCAGCGCCAGCAGAAGCAGTGCCCCACCGACAGGCATCCACCGGGAAGCGAAGCGAAGCGTCCGATCGACCTTGTCGGGCAGCACCAGCGCGACCAGCAGGAACAGGATGGCGGCCGTCAGCAGTCGCGGATCCACCGTTTCACCGAGGCGGTTCCGGTGCTGCCAGAGGCCGAGGCCGATCCAGATGAAGACGGCCAGCATGGCCAGCGGCTCGAGCCAGCCGCGCAGGCCGCCCAGGGTGGCGTTGGTCAGACCGGCAAACGAGAGCCGGACGATGGGCGACGGGCCGTAGGAGCTCACCGAGCCCCAGCCGGCGCCGGACAGCGACGGGTACCAGAGCAGGACCAGGGCGAGTGTTGGCACTAAACCGGCAGCAGCGGCGAGCTGCCAGCGAAACGGCCGCCGGTCCCACAGGGTGACGAGCACCAACCAACCCAGACCGGCGACCAGCCAGAGAGCGTGGGCCAAATAGAGCAGGAGACCACCGACGCCGCAGGTGAGCACCGTGCGCGCGAACCGCGCGGTGTGTGTCCGCTCGCGCTCGAGTGCGTCGAACCAGAATACGAATACGGCCAGACCGACGACGAAGTTGAACAGCCCCAGGTAGAAGACGTGGTTGAACAGCAACAGTCCGGCGAGCGCCGCGGCCGCAACCGAGCGCCGGCGTCGCGCTGCGAGCCAGTGCAGCGCCAGCACCCAGGTGACGGCGATGAGGGCGGTTGCCAGTCGAGGCGACGCCGACGGCGGCAGCGCCAGCCAGGCGAGACCGAGCAGCGGGTAGGAGAGTTTGTTGGGCGTCAGCCACTGCACCCGGTAGTCGGGCGACGCACCGGAGAGCGCCTCAGCGCAAAGCGGTATCTGCGCCAACTGTTGCGGTAGGTCGGTGATTGGCGGGTAGGCGACGAGCAGCGCTGGGAGGGCGGCCAGCAGGCAGCCGGCGAGGGCGTACAGCCGGCGGCGGTCGGGCCGGCCGGTCCGGGCTTGCAGGCGGAGAGGGGGCGCTTCCACGATCCGTCGCGGGCAGTCTAGCCTGTCCCGCTCACCGAGGCTCGCCGTCCTGGGCGGCCGTCTTGGACCGCCGCAGCCACGCCGCGCCGACGGCCAGGAGCAGTCCGCCGACCAGCGCCAGCGGCAGCGAAGAGTAGAACGGCCGGCGATCGGCGCGGATGCGAACCTCGTGGGTGCCCGCCTCGAGCTGCACCGCCATGCGGTGCATATCGGCCGCGACCAGCGGTGCCGTTCGGCCGTCGACGGTGGCCCGGTAGAGCGGCAGGAAGGCGCGTTGAACCACCAGGGCGCCGGCGCTCTCGGCCCGCACTACGACGTGCAGTGACTCCGGTCCCTCGGACAGCACGTCGACCGAACCGCCGCTGCCCGAGGTGCTGGCGCGGGCACCGGCCAGGACCGTGGTGGTGTGGGGATCGAAGGCCGGGTCGAGGAGCCGTGCGAGCGCCTCGTTGAGGCTCTCCGAGCCGTGCACCTGGCCGGCAAAGCGAATCTCCGGGGCGGTGCGACGCAGGCGGTAGAGGTACTCCACGCCACCCGCGACGGGCTCGGCGCTGATCGGCTCGAGCAGCTCGAGCGCCGCCGGGTGCGGCTCTCTTTCCAGCAGCAGATAGTCGATCCCCGAGGCGGCCAGCAGACGCACCCGATCGGCATCGCCGAGCAGGCCGAACGCCTGCGTGGTGGCTCGGGTGAGGAACGAGTCGAGACCCTCGGGCGACAGATTGAACTCGTAGCGCAGCCGCCGCAGCATGCCCGAGGCCGGGTAGAGGCCGGCGTGCATCTGCCGCTGCCGCCAGAGCAGGCGGGCGTCGGGGAACGCGCCGACGGGGATGCTCGTCGGGCCGAACAGGCCGTCGTGAGCGCCGTGAACCACCCGCGAACCGGGCGGAATGTGGGCCGCCAGCGGCGGGTCGGCGCGGTAGAAGTCGATCTCGTCCGTGGCCAGCAGAGGCCGCAGCAGAAGGATCTGGGTCGCCAGGTGGACCGCCAGCAGCAGCGCCCCGGCGATCCGTGGCCGGCGCCGGGACGCCCGCAGGAGCAGCGCGAAGAGGGCCAGCAGGAGGGCGGTACCGAGGAGTACCGTTATCCAGCGCGCCAGAACCGAGGCGACGAAGGCATCGTCGAAACGAGCCGGCACCAGCCGCCGCAGGAGGCCGGCGGCCGGCCCGGCGGCGATCCACAGCGCCGATCCGGCGGCCAGGTAGGTGGCGGCCAGTCCGGCGACCAGCCGCCGCCGCCAGCGCCCGCCGCCTTCGATCAGGCGGCTGAAGCCGATGCCGCACAGCAGCGCCGCGCCGATGGCCACGGCGGGCCACAGCTTGGTCGGCAGGCGCAGGAGGTTGGCCGGCAGCGCTCCGGCCAGCCAGCGCACCGCCGGGTTGAAGGCGCCGAG
>CALZJC010000401.1 GCA_945787525.1 Thermoanaerobaculia bacterium
GAACGCTGTCGCCGGCGATGTCGATGCGGTAGTCGCCGGGTCGGAACCCCTCCATCGCCAGCCCGCCGTGTGCCGACAGACCCCCTCCGCCAAGCCTGGCCTCGAGCTCGCGCAGGAGCCAGTCGCCGGGCCCCATCTCGACCCGTGCCCGGAGATCGCTCACTGCCGCGGGAAAATCCAGATGCTGTACCGCGCCGTCCTCTACCGTGACGGTGCCCCGCCAGTCGAAGCCGGGCCAGGCTCCGGTCGCCGCGAGATCCACCGCTGCCGTACCGCTGGTCTTGAGGCCGGGACTGAAGGCCTGCAGCGAGCGCAGATCGACGCGCCCTATGGCCTCCAGACTCAAGCTGGGCGCCGGCTCTCTCCGCAACTCGGCCTCGACCGCCAACTCGGTTCCCTCGCCCCGCAGGCGGAACGGCAGGAGCCGGGCATTCTGCGAATCCAGGACCGCCTCCAGGCCCCCGTCGAGTCGCAGCGGGTACCCCGCGGCGCTGACCCGAGCGTCGTCGAGTCGGATTCGACCGGTGGCGAGCTCCGGCCGGCCTCCCGGCATCTGCAGGTCACCCCGCAGGACCCCTTCGACAGTCGACTCTCTCTCCATCGGGCCGCCGGACAGCCATGGGTCGAGCGCCACCCGGACCGGGTATTCAAGCGCCCCGGACCACAGCCCGTCCGCGGCGAAATCCATCGCCCAGAGGATCGAGCCGGCCTCGTCTGGGGAGGACAGATCGATCCGCAACCCCGAGCGGTCGACCGTCACCGGTCCACTCAGGTCCGGCGTCCGCCGCTTGAGCACTCTCGTTTCCGCGATCGCGACCCTGGCTTCGAGCACCGGGTCTTCGAGGCCGCCCGACACCTGCCCTGCCAGACTCATCGCGCCGGAGACCTCGATAGGCAGGCCGAAGGCGGCGGCCAGCTCGCCGAGTTGCAGATCCCGGCCGGCGAAGCGGACGGTGCCCGGCCCGGACGGTGCTCCGAGACGTCCCTCGAACGAGAGGGCTCCCCCCACCGCCCGCACTTCGCCCCGGGCGACCTCCAGGGCCTCGGAGTCGACGGTCCACTCGGTATCGAGCCGTTCGACGGGCAGGCCGCCGACGACCGCGTCGATCAGGCTCAGGTTGCCGGAGCCCTCCGACTCCGGCCAGGCCATCTCGACCCGACCCTCGATCTCGCCGGAGACGCGCTCTCCCAATCCAGCCAGCTCGGCGAAAGGCGCCAGAGGTTGGCGCTCGATCCGTCCACGGAGCCTGACCCTGCGTGGGTCTCCGAGCTCGATCTCTCCATCGATCTCGACCTCGCGCCCTGGCTCTCCCAGACGGCCCGAGTAGCGCAGCGCGCCGCTCTCGGCGTCGACGCTGGCCACGAGAGTCCCCAGACCGTGGCCAGCGACTTCGAGCCCACTCACGGTCACGCCGCCAGACACCTCGGGTGCGAGCCACGGGCCGGAGATTCGCGCCGCCGCTCTCAGCGCACCCGAGACATCCGGCAGACGGGCGAGCCCATCCCCACCGGGACCGAGCTCCCGTAGCAGAGAACGGATGCGTTCGAGGCTGCCGGACACCTCGGGCGCATCCAGCGCGAGAGCCAGGCCGTCGGCGCGCTCACGACCGAGCCGGCCGGACCCCTTCGCCTCGACGCCGGCCATCAACGCTTCGAGACGCTCGATGTCCAGTGCCCCGTCGGCGAACGTCGAGCTCATTGTCGCGGTCAACCCGCCCGTGACGGAGCCCTCGAGGGAGACATCACGCAGAGCAAGGTCCAACGCCCCGCTCAGATCCTCGAGCCGGGCGTCCGGATGCCATCCCGAGACGCTGGCGGTCAGTGAGAGGCTTCCCGCCAGACGAGCCAGGGCCTCCTCCCACCGCCTGCTGCTCGACGACCCGCCACCGGTCGACATCCGGGCCAGAACCGCGTCAAGTGCCGCGGCCGTCGGCGAGATCTCTTCCATTTCCAGGGCGACCTCATAGCGCCGCCGCGCCGTAGGAGTGCGCAGCCCGCCGACTGTCAGGCTCAGACCCGGCGCCTCCAGACGCCCGCGCTCGAGGGCGGGCTCACCGCGCTCGACCAGCAACTCGAGGTCGCCGCTGACCTCGTAGCCAGGTCGATCAACCCAGGCGAGCCGCTCGCCGCGGAGCTCGATCGAGCCGCGCACCCGCCGCCGCTCGAACCCTCCGTCCAACGGCGCCGCGAGCGCGAAATCGGCGGCGACCGCTCCCTCCACCTCGTCGAGCCGAGCCGCCCACGGGGAGTCGAGCTCGACGCCGAGGTCGCGGATCAACTTCGCCGTCGTTCGCCAGCTTCGGACCGTGCCCTGACCCTCGAGCTCGGTCCGTGCGGACGGCCGCCACCGTCCGCTCGCGGACAGGCCGACACCGGGACCCCCGAGCTCGAGGGCCTCGCGCTCGGCCACGCCCTCCGCCAGACCTCCTCGCGCCTCGAGCCGGAAGGCCTGCCCGGGACGTGACGCGGGACGTAGCTGCCGCGCCTGGAACCGGTAGCGGCCGCGCAGCGTATCCCAGCCCTCGGTGGTTCCTTCGATCGATACCTCACCGTCGAGCGACCCGGCGATCCTGGCGTCGGTCATTCCGGCGAGCTCGAGAAGCAGACCGGGCTCGTCGCCATGAAAAGCCACTGCCGCACTCAGGGCCTTCGGCGAGTCCTCACCGGTGCCGAGCCGGCCCTCTCCCGAGATCTCCAATCCGGCCACCCGGGCCTCGAGCCCCGCCACCCGAAGCTCGCCTTCGTCCTGGACCAGCCGGGCGCTCGCCGAGTCGACCGGCACGGACCGAACCGCCAGGCCGGAGCCCTCGAGCTGCACGTCGGCGGTGAACGATGATCCCCGGCCTCGCAGCCGCACCTCGCCGCTTGCCGCACCGCGGAGATCGACCTCCGTCGGCAGGCGCAACGGCAGCTCGCCGGGGCGCGCCTGCCAGGAAAAATCGGCCTTGTAGGCCGTCTCGGGCCCCGCCAGAAACTCGCCGCCACCGGCCAGCTCGAGTCCCGGCGCGCTCACCGCGGCCGCGTCCAGCGCCAGTCCGCCCGCCGACAGAGAGAAGTCCCCACGCAGCGAGAGCGGCAGATCGTGGATGACCTCGGGCCAGCGAACCTGACCAGCGGAGACGCGAACGTCGCCGCGGTACTCCTCCGCCTCTCGTCGCCACCTGGCTCGCAGCTCGAGACCATCAGCCGCGAAAGCGATCGGAACCTCGCTGCGAGCGAAGCGCACGGAGCTGCCCTCGACGGCCAGATTGCGAATCACGACCGGGCCAAGCCACCACTCCTCCGCTGCGCTCTCCGGACCTGCCGCCGGGTCGCTGGCGCCCATCTGCGCCAGCTCGAGGTGCAGGTCGGAGATCTCGAGATGGGCCAGCTCCACTCTTCCGCGCAGAAGCTCAGGCCACCGTCCCTTCGCCCGCAGCTGCCCGACCGTCAGCAGATGCTCCCCTCCAGCGGTCTCGCCGGCGACACGCACATCCGAGAGTGAGAGCTCCA
>CALZJC010000402.1 GCA_945787525.1 Thermoanaerobaculia bacterium
CGCCCGCCTTCGACAGATGGGGTTCCAGCGCGGCGAGGGACACGGACCTGGCGCGGATCAGGACAAAACCGGCGGAGATCTCCTCGCTCAGCAGGCGGGCGGCTTCCAGCATGACGGGCAGGAGATGATCGATCTCGCTGCGGCGCGAGCCCGGCATCAGAGCGATGCGGTACCGCCCGTCGAGCGGCGCCCCGCGATCCCAGACATGTGACAGGCGCGGTACCTCGTCAACCAGAGGGTGTCCCACCGTCACCACATCGACGTCGTGGCGACCGTAGAACTCCTCCTCGAACGGAAAGAGCACCAGCATCCTCTCGACCCAGCGCTCGACCTGCTTGACCCTGCCGCGCCGCCAGGCCCAGATCTGGGGGCTCACGTAGTAGACCACCCGGATACCGCGCTCGCGCAGCCGGCGCGCCAGCCGCAGGTTGAACTCGGGGAAATCGATCAACACCGCGGTGGTCGAGCCACGTCGGTCGGCCTCGGCCAGCAGCCGCTTGAAGACCCGTCGCGCCTTGGGGATGATCTTCAGGACCGCACCCAGCCCCATCGCCGAGGTCTCCTCGGCGTCGGCCAGCACCTCCATACCGGCGTCCACCAGCTGCCGGCCGCCGAGCCCAAAGGCCCTTATGCCCGGCCGCAGCGCGCCCAGCTTAGCCAGAAGCCGCGCTCCGTACAGGTCGCCGGAAGCTTCGCCGGCGACGATCAGCAGGTCTTCGGCCGCCATCCCGGATCCGGCCAACAACGGCTCATGGGAACGGCGTCGGCGGCCCGGATGGGAAGAAGTACATCAGCCAAGCCAGCGCCAGCCCGCCTCCCACAAGGCCGAAGAAGAGCTGCAGGAAAAGGCGCAGACGGGCAGCACGGTCCCGCCGCCACAGAAGTGTGAAAAACGCCGACACCAGCAGCGCGTAGTGGGTCATCAGAAGGAAGTGGCTGACCTGCATGACGGGACTGGGCCGGACTAGCTCTTGATGCCGCGGGAGATGTCCAGCGCATCCAGGATCAGCAGAAGGTTCATCAGCCCCGCCGTGAGGATGAAGGCGCTGCCGTACTCGTAGCCGAAGCCCTCGATGTCGCCCTCATAGCCGAAAACCCAGCGCGCCAGGAAGTACGGCGCTCCCATGCCCATGCTCCCGAGAGTGCCGAAGAGACTCAGGGGTTGTTCGGGCACCACCCGGTACAGGTTGCCGTCCAGCGCCAGGCCGGTAGCCAGGCTGATCAGGACAATGACGCAAAAGGCGATTGCCCGCCACCGCCGGCCAAGATAGAGATGACCCAGCCCCGGGACCGCCCAGGCCAGAAGCGCGGCCATGATCGGCCGCGTGGCGTCACCCGGCATCGGATCAGCCTGTTCCCCGGCTGGCGGGCGCGGCTCGCCGCTCATTCGCCATCCTCCTCCAGCGGCGCCCGGTCAGCTCTTGCTGTTGAGCAGCTCTTTGAGCTCTTTGCCTGGCTTGAAATACGGAATCCGCTTGGGCGGCACCTTGACCTGGTCGCCGGTCTTGGGATTGCGGCCGATGCGCGGGCCACGTTGACGGATGCGAAACGACCCGAAACCGCGCAGCTCGATCTTCTCTCCGGCGCGAAGCGACTGCGCGATGCTGTCGAAGACGGTGTTGACGATCAGCTCGGCGTGCTTCTTGGTGAGCTCCGTGGAGTGTGCAACATGCTCCACCAACTCGGCCTTGGTCATCCCGCTTCTTGTATCCACGGCTGTCCTCCGGGGCTCCAATCAGTCCTTGTCGGCCTCTTCGTCGGCCGGCTCCTCGGTCTCGGTCGCCTCTTCCTCGGCCGGGGCCTCCTCGTCGGACGCGGCGGTCTCGACTTCGGCTGCCGGCTCTTCCGCGGCTTCCTCAGCGCTCGCCTCGACCTCGGCCTCGGCCTCTGGCTCGGCCTCGGCCTCTGGCTCGGCCTCCTCGGCGGCCGACTGCTCCTCTCCCTCGGCGGCCTCTGCAGCCTCCTCCACGGCCTCCGCGGCCTCGGCGGTCTCGGCGGTCTCGGGCTCTTCGGCGACCTCTACCGGCGCCTCGGCCTCTGCCTCGGCCTCGGCCTCCGCGGTCTCGGCAGCCGCTTCCGCCGCGACCTCTTCGGCTCCCTCCTGCCGCTCGCGAGCCTCGATCTCGTCGGCGGTGAGAGGCGGAACGCCACGCATCGTCAGACCGACCTTCTTGTCCTCTTCTTCGATGCGCAGGATGCGCGCCCGCACCCAGTCGCCGACGCCGTAGTGGCTCTCCAGACCGCCATCGGGCGCATCGATCTCGCTGACGTGCGCCAGACCCTCGAGGCCGTCGTAGATGTCGACGAAGAGCCCGAAGTCGGTCACGTTGACGATCCTGCCCTCGATCTCGTGGCCCACCTTGTACTCGGAGATGAAGCTCTCCCACTCGTTCGGGAGGAACTCCTTGATCTACAGCGATACCCGCTGGTTGTCGATGTCGATGTGGGTGATCCGCGCCTTGACCTCGTCGCCCTTGTTGAGCACTTCGCTGGGGTGCTTGACCCGCTTTGTCCAGCTCATGTCGGAGACGTGGATCAGGCCGTCGATCTCGTCGGTGATCTGCAGAAAGGCGCCGAACTCGGTCAGGTTCCTGACCTGGCCGCTGACGACGCTGCCCTCGGGATGGGAGACCGCCAGCTCTTCCCACGGGTTGCGCTCCGCCTGGCGCAGGGAGAGGCTGATGCGACGCTGGCTCATGTCCAGCTCGGAGACGATCGCCTCCACCTCGTCGCCCACATTGAGCAGCTTGGCCGGGCTGACGACCTTCTTGGTCCACGACATCTCGCTGACGTGGATCAGTCCCTCGACGCCTCGCTCCAGCTCGACAAAGGCGCCGTAGTCGACCAGGCTGACGACCTTGCCGCGAACCCGCGAGCCCAGGGGATGCTTCTTGTCCACCAGCATCCAGGGATCCTCGCTGGTCTGCTTGTAGCCCAGGGACACGCGCTCGGTCCGAGGATCGAACTTGAGCACCATGACGCTGACTTCGTCGCCCACCGCGAAAAGCTCGGACGGATGGTTGACCCGGCCCCACGACATGTCGGTGATGTGCAGCAGGCCGTCGATGCCGCCGAGATCGATGAAGGCGCCGTAGTCGGTGATGTTCTTGACCACGCCGGGCAGCACCGTGCCTTCTGTCAGTCTCTCGAGTGTCTCGGCCTTCTTGTGCGCGAACTCCTTTTCCAGCACCGCTTTGCGCGACAGCACGACGTTGTTGCGCCGTCGGTCCATGTTGATGACCTTGAACTCGAGCTCTTCGCCTCGCAGCGACTCCAGATGCTTGACCGGCTTGATGTCGACCAGGGAGCCCGGCAGAAAGGCGCGGATGCCCACATCCACGGTCAGACCGCCCTTGATCCGGTCGATGACGCGGCCGGTGATCACTTCGCCGGCCTTGTAGCTCTGTTCGATACGTGCCCAGACCTTGCGACGCTCGGCCTTGTGCTTCGACAGCAGCACATGGCCTTCCTGGTCCTCGGTCTNNNNACCCCCAAGTTGCCCGAATAGTCCTTGAACTCTTCGATCGGGATGAGCCCTTCGGACTTGTAGCCCACATCCACCACGACTTCGTTGTCGGTGATGTTGATCACCGTACCACTGACGATCTCACCCTCGCTGAGATGGCGCATGCTCTTGTCGTACAGAGCCACCATCTCGTCATAAGCGAGATCGCTGTCATCTGTCTTTGCCTCGGTGCCGCCCTCCGCCGGCGTTTCAAGGCGCTCGTCTACCGATTCCATGTTGCGGAAGCCTCCTAGGTTCTTGAGATCGGGCCGCGGCCCGTACTGCCCATCCGGGATGGTCGAGCCTCGCCTAAGTCCTTGAGAACTCGAATTTTGGAGTATACGAACCACCCCCGCGTAGGTCAACAGGCCCCCCGGCAGCCTGCTCCGCCGGGCCGCGAGGCGTCCGGTGGAGCGACTCCACGGAAAGCCCTACCCGCCCGCGGCCTCCAGCGAGCTCAGGGCGCGGCGGATCTCGGCAGCGACCGAGGGGTCCGACTCGACGCGGCCCGCGGCCTCCAGGCCTGCCCGGCCGGCGCCGCCGATACGGCCCAGAGCCCAGGCGGCGTGACGCCGCACCACCGCATCACCTTCGGACAACGCCCGGATCAGCGGCCGCAAGTAGCCGGCGTCGCCACGATTGCCCATCGCCACCGCCGCGTTGCGCTGCAGTCCCTGGCGCTTGGCGCGCTTCATCGGGCTGCCCCGGAAACGCTCGACATAGTCGTCGCGCGAGATCGACAGCAGCGCCGCCAGGTCGAGCTCGGCCCGCGCCTCCGGCAGCCGCAGCTCCTCGTGCGTCCCCGCCGGAGCCGCGGCGTTCACCGGACAGACCTCCTGGCAGACGTCGCAGCCGAACACCCAGTCACCGACCATCTCGCGCGCCTCGAGGGGCAGGTCACCGCGATGCTCGATGGTCCAGTAGCTGATGCAGCGACGGCTATCGAGCCGGTACGGCTCGCTCAGCGCGCCCGTGGGACAGGCCTCGAGACAGAGCGTACAGCTGCCGCAAAGGTCGGCGGCGGCGACGTCGGGCGCCAGCTCCAGGGTCAAGAACAGCTCGCCGAGCAGAAACCAGGAGCCGGCCTCCGGGTGCAGTAGGTTGGTGTTTTTGCCCACGGCGCCGAGGCCGGCGCGGGCCGCCAGCTCGCGCTCGAGCACCGGCCCGGTGTCGACGTAGGGGCGCCAGGCGGTGCCCGGGTACGGTCGTGCTCTGATGGAGATGGCGGTCGGCGAGACCGTCGAGCTGGGGGCGGGGCCGTCGGGAGGGCGGGCGGGCGCAGGGGGGGGCC
>CALZJC010000403.1 GCA_945787525.1 Thermoanaerobaculia bacterium
GGTGAACAGGACGCTCAGCAGCGTGGCGAGACCGGCGGCGCCGGGCAGATCGGCAGCGGCAGTGACCTGCGAAAAGCTGACCATCCGGGGAGCGTGGAAGTAACCGGCCAGCATGCCCACCCGGATCAGCAGGCCGGCGACGATCACCAGCAGCAGGTTGGCCGCTGGCCCCCCCAACGCCATCCAGGCGGCCCGTCTGGGGTGGCGCAGCGCCCATCGGGGATCATAGGGAGCGCTCGCCCAGCCGAACATCCAGCCCCCCAGGGCGAACGACAGGATGGGCACCAGGACCATCCCGAACGGCTCACGGCGGACGTGCGGCAGCGGATTCAGGGTCACCTGGCCGCCGTGATAGGCGGTGGGATCGCCGAGTCGCAGCGCGATGAAGGCATGCGCCGCTTCGTGCAGCGTGGTGGAGAAGAGAAAGACCACGAACCAGGCGAGGCCCAGCAGCAGAAGGTCGGCCGTCGGCTCCATGGCCCGAGAGCCTACTCGACGGGCCGCCGCAGGCGCACCAGCCGGGTGCGCTCGTCGATCGACTCGCCCGGCTCGGCACCGAACCCCACCGCCCGGCCCCAGTCGAGGATCTCCTCTTCGGTGTAGGTTCGGCCTGCCGAGGTCATCGCCAGCATGTTGACCGCGAAGAGGGCCGCGCCAGGGGGCGAGGTGCGGCCCTCGTCGACGACGTTCTCGGCCACGACCAACCGCCCTCCCGGCGCCATGCGGTCGAAGAGCTTGGCGAACAGCCGGCGGTTCCCCTCCGGCGACTCGCCGTGGACCACGTTGGAGAGCAGCGCCAGATCGAGCGGCGGCAGCTCCTCGGGCGCCGGCGCGGCGTACAGGTCCCACGCCACCGCGCGAATCCGCCGGCCGGCCTCGGAGCGCGACAGCAGCTCCCGCGCCACCTCCAGCGTGATCGGCAGATCGACCAGAAACAGCTCGGCCTGCGGCCGGCGCCGGGCGATCTCCTGCAGATAGACGCCGGGGCCGCCTCCCAGATCGGCCACGGTCCGCACCGGCTCGAGGTCCAGCCGGTCCACCAGCGTCACGGCACGCCGATGCGAGGCGGCGTACATCGCCCGGATGAAGTCGCGGTTGGCACCGCGCTCCGCCAGGACCTCGCCGGCGGGTGCCTCGCCGCCCATCACGATCTCCTCCAGTCGGGCCCAGCGGCGAAACATGCGGTTGCGGTGACGCAGCATCGCCAGGTAGTGCCCCGGCGAGTCCTCGAGCAGCTCCGGCTCGTACTCGGGGCGATTGCGGTAGAGGTCGCCGTCTCTCGAGATCAGCTGCAAGGCGACCAGGGCATCCAGCAGGATCCTGAGCCCGCGCCTCGAGCCGCCGGTCTTGTGGGCGATCTCCTCCACCGGCGCTCCCGCGCCGTGCAGCAGATCGAACAGCCGCAGCTCGGCGGCGGCGAGCAGGATCTTGGCGGCCTGGAAACCGTTGGAGATGTCGTCGAGTCGGGTCGTTTGTGTCATGACCTCCACCTTAACTCCACAGGTCGAAACCGCGGCGCCGCCACCCCGGTGGGTGGCGCGGCCCGGCAGCGACGGGAATAGCCTGCGGGGAGCTCGGTCAGGAACTCCTGGTGCGCGTCGTTCTAATCCACGTCCGCGATCTCTTCGCCTTCCCCGCGGAGGAGCGCTCGAAGCGGGGGAAGCCGCAGGTCATCGGCTTCCCGCCCATCGGCATCATGTGCCTCTCCGCGGTGCTCAAGCAGGCGGGACACGACTGCCTGATGTTCGACCAGGCCAATCCGGAGACGCCGACCGAGGTCATCATCGACCAGATTCGCCGCCACCGGCCCGACCTGGTGGGCTTGAGCTTCCTGTCCACCAGCACCTACCCGTACGCCAAGATCCTCGCCCGCCAGATCCGCGCCGCCGACGATCGGGTGAAGCTCGCCTTCGGAGGCGTGTTCGCCACGGTCAACGACGACCGGGTGAAGCAGCAGTGTCCCGAGGTCGATTTCGTCTGCCGGGGCGACGGTGAGCAGCTGATCCTCGATCTGCTCGAGCGTCTCGACCATCCCGACAGCGTGGCCGGCCTCACCTGGGCCGAGCGGGACGGCACCGTGCGGCGCAACCCGGCGCGGCCGCCCGAGCGCGACCTCGACCGGTGGCCCTTCCCCGATCGCGAGAGCCTGCCGCTCGACTTTCTCGAGGCCCTGCCGGTGGGCGTCCCGGCGGTGCTCTCCACCGAGCGCTTCGCCACGATGCAGACCTCGCGCGGCTGCGCTTCGCAGTGCGTGTTCTGCGACATCCCCGCCTATGGCCAGGGCAAGATACGGGCGCGCAGCGCGGAGCACGTGGTCGCCGAGCTCCGGTTGCTGCAGGAGCAGGGCTACGGATCCGTCTCCTTCGCGGACGACCAGTTTCTCTTCTGGCCGATGCGCATCGAGGCGATCTGCCGCGGCATCACCGACAACGGCATCACCCTTCGCTGGGGCTGCGAAGGCCGCGTCGACTCGAAGTGCACGGAGCTCTTCCCCACCATGGCCAGATCCGGCTGCCGGTCGATCGCCTTCGGGGTGGAGAGCGGCAGCCAGAAGGTCCTGGACCGGATCAAGAAGAACCAGACGCTGGAGCAGATCGAGCTGGCGGTCACCAGGGCCAAGACGGCGGGGATCGAGACCGTGCACGCCTTCTTTCTCATCGGTTGCCCGGACGAGACCGCCGAAGACATCGGCCGGACCTTCCGCTTCGCCTCGAGGCTGCTCATCGACAGCCTGGGGGTCAACCGCCTGGAGGTCTTTCGCGGCACTCCGCTGTGGCAGGAGTACGTGGAACGGAATCTGGTGAGCGACGAGACCGACTGGTACAAGTCGCTCGAGTGCTCCGAGATCGATCCCACCGTGCTGAGCAAGGACGAGATAGAGCGCCTGCGCGCCGCGGGCATGCGACGGCTGATCGCCTACAAGCTCCTGCGTCATCCTCTGCAGGTGCTGAAGCTGCTGCGGCGCCTGGCGCGGAACATGCCGCTGCGCAATGTGCTCTACCTGCTGGTCAAGCCGTTCCTGCGCAGGAAGACGGGCGCCACCCGCTCGGAGGTCCTCGCCCGGGCGGTCGATGACCGGCAGGTGCGAAAGGCGGCGACGGACCTGACCCGTCTCAGCGACCAGGAGCTCGAAGAGGCGGTTCTCGACTCCGGACGACGCCCTCCGGGCTGAGCTCGGCTACTCGAGACGGCCGGGGAACGGCAAGCGGCCTGGACTGTCTTTCTCGATCACATGCCGGCGCATGCGTGAATCCGTCATGGCGTAGCCCCAGTTGATCAGGATCTCCTGCTCCTCGTCGGTGAACCGGTTCAGTCGGGTCCTCATCTGGCAGACGGCGCGCGTCTGCTCGCTGTCGACCAGGAGCTCCTTTGCCTTCTTCTCCTTCTCGAGGCGCACCTTGATCGGCCCGGAGATGCTCCAGTAGGCGCCTTTTCGCTCCTTCCTCCGGTACTCCTCGATCAGCTTTCCTGGTCAGACCCAAGTTGTCGTATACGGCACCGTCTCCCAGGTCCATGCGCTCTCGCAGTCCGGTGCGCTCCCACAGCTTCGGGTCCTTCCCGCGGCTCCATCTCCTGAGCGGCATCCTGATCTCGACGGGAGTGTAGAAGGGTGGAAAGCCGCTCGATGCGGCAACCGCCCTGGCCCGCGGAATGTCCGGGTTGTCGACCTTGCCCAGACGGTAGTCGGACAGGGACTTCCTTGTCATGCGAACGCTGACGCCCGTCTGCATGTTGGTGGCGTACAGGCAGAACTCGGGGTTGCCGTCGACCTCCGGATCCGGCAGGTCCTGCAACGTCTTGCCATGAAACAGCAGCCGATCGTACTTCTTGATCAGCCCTTCGCTCGGCGTCGGGAAGGGGTTGAGGGCATCCCACACGACGGCAGCGGCGTCGATACCGGCGCCAAAGACGGCGCCCACCGGCCTGGCAAAGCTCGTGGCGACCGTCTTCGCCGCGCCGCCGCCGACCATATCGGCGGCTTCGCCGAGCAGGTCGACCGTATCGTCGGCCAGCTGTCTTCCATCCACTCTTCCCCGGGCCGAGCCGACGGGATTGAGCAGGCCCTGCGCGATCGTCTGGAGATCGATGGTGGTGCCGAACATGTCCCGCATCGGTCTCACGAAGGCGTTCTCGAAGTTCGTCGCAACGCCATCGCCGTCATCGAAATCCAGCCTGGACCAGCGACTGCCCAGAAACGCCGCGACGATCGAGCCGCCCGAGACGCTGGTGATCATGTCCAGCTTCCTCAGCCAGCCCAACTCATTGAGGCGCCACAAGGCGCCGAGATGGAAGAGGCCCGCCCGGTAGCCTCCGCCGGACATCGCCAGGCCGATCCTGCCTTTCTCCATATCCCGGTCAGTCAATGACTCCCCCCCTTCGATCCTCGCCGGATAGGGCCTGGCTTTCCCCGGCCGTGGCCGGGATGGCCGGACCGGTCCGCCTCCGCCTGCACATGTGGGTTTCCCTGTTCGTTGGACGGCAGTCTAGCAGGCGCTCCGGGGCCCTGAGCCGAGGGGCGGCGGGTGCGTTCAGGAAACGCGCACCCGGTCGACCTCGAGGACGAGTCCGACTTCGACAACCTCTATCTGGTCGCCGTCCGCCGATGCGGAGGCTCGGGAGTCCTGCACCTCGAGTACGGCGCTCCGACCTGAGCGGCGCGGGTGCCTCGATCCGCGGTGTCAGCGCATTTCGTAGTGCAGCCAGCGGGCGTCGAGCTGGCCGATCCTGACCGGCCACCGCTGGCTCGAGCGCAGGCCGATGTGGCGGGTGAGCTCGGGGGCGCCGGAGAGCACCCAGGCGTGGGCGCCGGGGCACCGGCGCAGCAGAGTGCCGAGGGCGCGCCACGAGGCGACCAGGTCGCTGCCCTCTCCCAGCCGCTCGCCCCAGGGCGGGTTGGCGACGACGACGGCCGGAGGGTAAGGCGGCTCGAAGAGCGCCGCATCGGCGACCTTGAACCGCATCAGGTGGGACAGGCCGGCCGCCCGGGCACTGCGCTTGGCGATGCCCACGGCGCCCGGATGGCGATCGACTCCGAGGAGTCCGAACGAGAGAGCGGATCGCAGGCGGTCGGCGGCCTCCTCCCGCAGGCGCTGCCAGACTCGGGGGTCGGCGTCGGGAAAGCGCTCGGCGGCGAACTTGCGGGCGAACCCGGGGGCGCGATCGGCGGCCAGGGCGGCGGCCTCGATCACGAAAGTGCCGGAGCCGCACATCGGGTCGAGCAGCGGGCTCTCGCGGTCCCAGCCGCTGAGCAGCAACAGCCCGGCGGCGACCGCCTCGGACAGCGGGCTCCTGACCTGCACCGGCCGGTAGCCGCGCCGATGCAGGCTGTCGCCCGCCAGGTCGCGAAATAGATGGGCGTCCCGACCGCGGACCACGAGGCGCAGCGGCACGTCCGGATCGCGGCGGTCGACGCTCGGCCGGCTGCCCAGCCGGCTGCGGATGCGATCGACCAGCGCGTCCTTGACCCGCAGCGCGGCGAAGTGGCGGTCGGTGAACGGGCCGTCGGTGACCGACGCGCGGACTGCGAAGGTCCGTCGAACGCCGACCAGCTCCTCCCAGCGAGCTCGCGAGGCCACCTCGAAGAGCTGATCGAAGTCCTCGACC
>CALZJC010000404.1 GCA_945787525.1 Thermoanaerobaculia bacterium
GACGACGGCCAGCGAGGTCAGCGAGATCAGTGCCGTGGTCCGGTGGGCGAGGCCGCGGCCCATGCTGCCCACCGCCAGCACCACCATGCCGGCCACCGCCAAGAAGATCTCCGGCGCGAGAAGCAGGAACTCTCGAGGTTCGATGGCGCCCAACGGTTACTCTCCCGCCAGCTCTCCGGCCGGTCTCGCGGCGCCGCCACGCTCGGCCACCGCCTGGGCGGAGCTCGGGTCGACCTTGCTCACGACGTAGTTGACCGGCCTCTCCAGCACCCGGAAGACCGGCCGCGGATAAAGCCCGATCCAGAAGCAGAGGAAGACGATCGGCAGCAGGCAGACGAGCTCGCGGGCGTTGAGATCCACCAGGCCCTTGTTCTCGGGATTCTCCAGCGGCCCGAAGAAGACGCGCTGGTACATCCAGAGCATGTAGGCGGCGCCCAGGACGATGCCCAGGGCGCCGACCAGCGCCCACCACCAGACCCGGTTGAAGGCACCGACCAGAATGGTGAACTCGCCGACGAAGCCGTTGAGCGCCGGCAGGCCGATCGACGACATGGTGATGATCAGGAAGATCGTGGCGAAGACCGGCATCTCTGCCGAGATGCCGCCGTACTCGGCGATCATGCGCGTGTGGCGGCGCTCGTAGATCATGCCGACGAGCAGGAAGAGGGCGCCAGTGGACAGCCCGTGGTTGACCATCTGCAACACGCTGCCGCTGATGCCCGCCGGGTTGAGGGCGAACATCCCCAGCATGACGAAGCCGAGATGGCTCACCGAGGAGTAGGCCACCAGCTTCTTCATGTCCTTCTGCGCCATCGCCACGAGGGCGCCGTAGACGATGCCGACGATCGAGATCATCGCCAGGTACGGCAGCAGCCGCCAGGTTGCCTCGGGCAGGATCGGCAGCGAGAAGCGCACGAAGCCGTAAGTGCCCATCTTCAGCAGGACGCCCGCCAGGATCACCGAGCCGGCGGTCGGCGCCTCGACGTGGGCGTCGGGCAACCAGGTATGGAACGGGAACATCGGCACTTTGATCGCGAAACCGACAAAGAAGACAACGAAAACCCAGAACTGCAGGTCCGGCGGGATCTGGGCCGCGATGTCGTGGAACTGCGGGATGAAGAAGGTGCGCTCGTTGCCGAGCCCTTCCCAGCCCAGCAGGCCGCCGGCGTTGTAGAAGTAGAGGGCCAGAATGCCCAGCAGCATCAGCACCGAGCCGACCAGGGTGTAGAGGAAGAACTTGATCGCCGCGTACAGCCTGCGCGGTCCGCCCCAGATGCCGATCAGGAAGTACATCGGCACCAGCATGACCTCCCAGAAGACGTAGAACAGGAAGAAGTCCATCGCCATGAAGACGCCCAGCATGCCGGTCTGGAGCAGCAGCATGAAGACGTAGTACTCCTTCTCGCGCACCCGAATGGCGCTCCAGGACGAGAGGAAGGCGATAAAACCGAGCAGCGTCGTCAGCAGCACCAGCAGCAGGGCGATGCCATCGACGCCGAACTCGTAGCGCACGCCGATGGCGTCGATCCAGGCGGCGCTCTCGCGGAACTGGAACAGCGCACCTTCGCGCTGAAACGCCCACCACATCGGAACCGAGATCAGGAAGTCGAGCAGGGCTACCCAGGTCGCAAAGCGGCGGATGCGCTCACCGTCATCCCTCTTGTAGAAGAGGATGACGGCCAGCGCCCCCGCCAGCGGCACATAGCAGACGATGCTCAGGATGGGTATCTGATGCAGCCAATCAAACATGACGATTCCTCAGCGAAACAGCACCACAAAAAAGACCAGCACGAGCATGCCGGCGACCACGACCATTGCGTACTGCGAGACCAGACCGGTCTGCAGGCGCCGGAAGACGCGGGAGCCTGCCTGCGTAAGCCAGCCGACCAGGTTGACCAGCCCGTCCACCACGTACTTGTCGAAGAACCCCGAGAGCATCGAGGTGCCGACGGTGACGTGACGGAAACCGTTGACCAGGCCGTCGATCACTCCGGCGTCGAAGCGGTAGAGGCCACGTGCCGAGGCCCAGGTGCCGCGCACGACGGTGGCGTCGTAGGCCTCGTCGACCCAGTATTTGTTGACCAGGGCGCGGTGCACGGCGGGGTACCGCTCGGCCCAGCCGCGGCCGCCCTCGAGACCGCGGGCGGCGCCGTAGATCTTCCAGGCCAGCCAGATCCCCGCCGCGGCGATGGCGACGCTCGCCGCCATCAGCGCCAGCTCCACCGCCACCGAGGCGTGGTGCGCCTCGCCGTGATGCCCCACCTCGAGCAGCACCGGCGAGAGAAAGCGGTCGAAGACGTGGATGTCGAACTGCCCCAGACGCGGGATGCCGACATAGCCCGCCACCACCGCACCGGTCGCCAGCACCCACAGCGGCCAGGTCATCACCGGCGGCGACTCGTGCAGGTGCTCCCGCTGCTCCTCGCTGCCGCGAAACTCGCCGTGGAACGTCAGCAGCAGCAGCCGCGTCATATAGCAGGCGGTCAGCCCCGCGGTCAGCCAGCCCACCACCCACAGCGGCTTCGAGCCGCCCCAGGCCGCCGCCAGGATCTGGTCCTTGGAGAAGAAGCCGCTCAACAGCGGCACCCCGGAGATCGCCAGCGTGCCGATCAGCATCGTCCGATAGGTCGACGGCAGCCGCTCCTTCAGACCGCCCATCTTGGTCAGGTCCTGCTCGCCGCCCATGGCGTGGATCACCGAGCCCGAGCCGAGGAACAGCAGCGCCTTGAAGAAGGCGTGCGTCCCCAGGTGGAAGATCGCCGCCGAGTACGCCCCCAGACCCGCCGCCAGGAACATGTAGCCCAGCTGCGACACCGTCGAGTACGCCAGCACCTTCTTGATGTCCGTCTGCGCCAGACCGATGGTCGCCGCGAAGATCGCCGTCAGCGCGCCGACGATCGCCACCAGGCCGCTCACCCCCTCGGCCAGCTGATAGATCGCGTTCGACCGCACCACCATGTACACCCCGGCGGTCACCATGGTCGCCGCGTGGATCAGCGCCGAGACCGGCGTCGGACCCGCCATGGCGTCCGGCAGCCAGACATAGAGCGGAATCTGGGCGCTCTTGCCCATCGCGCCGATAAACAGGCACAGCCCGACAAACCCGGCAAAGCTCATGCCCAGCAGGTACGGCTCGCCCATCGCCTCGGGCGACGCCGCCACCGCCGAGAAGATCGTCCGGTAGTCCAGCGTCCCGAACCGCGACACCAGCGCGAACAGACCCACCAGAAACGCGAAATCACCGATCCGGTTGACGATGAACGCCTTGCGCCCGGCGTAGGGCGGAAACTTCTCCTCGTAGTAGAAGCCGATCAGCAGATAGCTGCACAGCCCGACGCCTTCCCAGCCGACGAACGTCACCAGGTAGTTCGAGCCCAGCACCAGCAGCAGCATCGACCCCATGAACAGGTTCATGTAGACGAAGAACCGCTGGTAGCCGCCCTCGTGCGCCATGTAGCCGTCGAAGCCGGCGGCCGACCAGGTGTAGCAGACGCTCTGGAAGGGCTCCGGCGAGACGTTGCGCACGTACTCGAAGATGCAGCCCAGGGCGAGCAGCAGCGACAGCCCCGGCGCGCCGAGCGCCACCGCGGTCGTCCAGCGCTTGTCGACCCGCGGTCCGAGCACGGCACCGAGCGCCGCCCCCAGGAAGGGGAGCAGGGCGACCAGCCAGAGCAGATCGAGCACCGTCGTCTCCTACCAGCGCATCAGGTCTTGCCGGTTGACGTCGATCGTCCGGCGGTTGCGGTAGACGGCGATGAACAGGGCGAGGCCGACCGCGGCCTCTGCCGCCGCCACCGCCAGCACGAAGAAGACGATCACCTGGCCGGTGTGGGCCGCTGCCAGCTCACCGGTGCGAACCGCCAGGATGCGGGCGTAGGCGACCAGCGACAGGTTCACCGAGTTGAGCATCAGCTCGATGGAGAGAAAGATGGTGATGGCGTTGCGCCGCCACAGCGCCCCCACCGCGCCGATGGCGAAGAGCAGCGCCGAGAGCAGCAGATACCAGCTCAGCGGCACCATCAGGCTTCGTCCTCCCCGACGCTCGTGCCGCCGCGCCGGGCGAGGGCGGTGGCGGCGATCACCGCCGCCAGCAGCAACACGCCGACGATCTCGAACGGCAGCAGATAGGTGGAGAAGAGGTGCCGCGCCAGTGGCACGAGCGCCACCGCCTCGGCGTCGAGGGGCACCGGCTCGACGGCGCCCTGCGCCGCCACGAACCAGGTCGCCAACAGACCGGCAAAGACCAGCGCCGCCAGGGCGGCGCCCAGCTTCTGCAGCTTGTGGCCGCCGCCGGGCGCCTCACGCTCGATGTTGAGCAGCATGATCACGAAGAGGAACAGCACCAGGATGGCGCCGGTGTAGACCAGCACCTGGAGCGCGGCCAGGAACGGCGCGCCGAGCAGCACGAACATGACCGCCAGCGAGATCAGCGTGACGACCAGGCTCATCACCGAGTAGACCGGATTGCGATGGGTCACCACCACCATCGCCGAGGCCACGGCGAGGAAGGCGAACAGCGCGAATACGGCCATCTCCATCTCAGAGCACCCCGGCCACGGTCAGCGCCGCGATGGCGACCAGGTTGAAGATCGCCAGCGGCAGGAGGACCTTCCAACCGAGGCGCATCAGCTGGTCGAAACGGAAGCGCGGGAAGCTCCAGCGCACCCAGACGAAGAACAGCATGAACACGGCGATCTTGGCCACCAGGACGGTCAGCCCCTTGAGCGCCACCCAGGCCCACGGACCGCTGTAGTCGATACCCGGCAGGTGCCAGCCGCCGAAGTAGAGGGTGGCGGCCAGGGCCGAGAGCGTCGCCATGCTCATGTACTCGCCCATGAAGAACAGGGCGAACTTCATCGAGCTGTACTCGGTGTGGTAGCCGGCGACGAGCTCCGACTCGGCCTCCGGTAGATCGAACGGCAGGCGGTTGGTCTCGGCGAAGGCGGCGACCAGAAAGACGATGAAGCCGACGATCTGCGGCGCCACGTTCCACTGCGGCACGAAGCCGAACCAGGTGCCCTGCTGCGCCGCCACGACCTCGTCGAGGCGAAACGAGCCCACCGGGATCAGCACCGCCACGACCGACAGGGTGAGGGCCAGCTCGTAGCTGATCATCTGCGCCGAGGCGCGCACGGCGCCGAGCAGCGAGTACTTGTTGTTGGAGCTGTAACCGGCCATGACCAGCGAGTAGACGCCCAGGCTGGCCAGCGCCAGCAGCAGCAGGACGCCGGTGTCGACGCCGGCGACGATCAGGTTGACGGCGCGGCCGCCGACCTCCACGACGGGCCCGAAAGGGATGACCACGAAGGTGGTCAGAGCGGGGACCAGGGCCAGAATCGGCGCCAGCAGGTAGAGCGGCCGGTCGGCCCCGGCGGGCACGATGTCCTCCTTGAAGAGAAACTTGACAGCGTCAGCCAGGCCCTGGAAGAGGCCCAGGGGACCGACCCGGTTGGGGCCTCGCCGATCCTGTATGAGCGCCGAGCCGCGCCGCTCGACCCACAGCATGATCGGCGCCGTGGCGAGGAGCACGGTCAGCCAGGCGGCCAGCTTGCCCAGCGTCGCGACGATTCCGAAGCTCACCCTCCGCCTCTCCTCAGTCGGTCGGCGCCTCGTCCCGGTCGGCCAGGGCGACGCCGTAGGGCGGCAGCTCGTCGAGCTTCAGGCCGGCCAGCTGCGGCAGCGCCGCGGCCATTCGTTCGAAGACGTTCTCGGGCGTCAGCGGATCGGGCAGGCCGGCCTCGAAGCGGCCCAGCAGGGCACCCAGCGCGGCCACCCCGGGCAGCGCCCCGCCGGCCGGCGGAAAGGCACGGCTGAAGCGCTGCAGCCGCAGCTGCGAGTTGACGAACGTGCCCCCGGTCTCGGCGTGGGTGGCCAGCGGCAGGGCGACGTTGGCGGCCTGTGTCAGGGCCGAGTCGCGCCAGCCGAGAGCGACCAGAGTGCGTGCGGCACGCAGCCGTTTCACGGTGGCCGGGTCGTCGGCCACCGCACCCAGGTCCCCGGCGACGATCAGCACCGCGCAGCTCGCCGCGCCCTCGCCCGCGATCAGGTCGGCGGCGGTCAGGCCCCCCTCGCCGGGGATCAGGCCGGCCAGTTCGGCACCGCGCCGGTTGGGACCGGTCTCGGTGCCGCGCACTCCGCCGTTCAGATTGGGGATCGTGCGCTCCGCTCCCGCCGCGGCGTGCACGCCGCGGTGCGGTGAGTGCAGGGCGTCGGCCAG
>CALZJC010000405.1:0-5351 GCA_945787525.1 Thermoanaerobaculia bacterium
CGGTGAGGATCTCACCCGGCCGCTTGGCCAGATAGTCGATACCGTCGTCGACATACAGCCCGTCCACCGGCAGCGTCCGCCGGCCGTCGGCGGATGCAAGGCGCACTTCGGCGCCAAGGGCGCACAGCACCGGCGCCGAGTCCGATGCGGTGTGCGCCCAGCAGCGCGAGGAGCCCGGCGCCACCCAGCAGACGGTGCCCTCCTCCTTCATGCAGTAGTCGATCGAGCGCCGCCATTCCTCGGTCTGGTTGTAGTAGGTGCAGCGGGTGTCGAGGCAGAGATTGCCGCCGATGGTCGCCATGTTGCGCAGCGGCGGCGAGGAGATCGACTGCACCGCTCGCGCCAGGGCGGGGTAGCGCTGGCGCACCGCCGGGTGCCGGGCGACGTCTTCGAGGATCGCCGTGGCGCCGAGCCGCAGATCGCCGTTCGCCGTGATGCCGCGCAGCTCCGGCAGGCCCATCAGGCTGACCACGGTGCGCGCCGACTGATGGCGGCGCTTCATGTTGGGCCACAGGTCAGTGCCGCCGGCGACCAGGCGCGCCGCCGGACCCTCACCGGCCAGCACGGCCGCTGCCTCCTCCAGGGAGGCGGCGATGCGGAACTCGAACTCGGGCAGGCGCAGCATGGCGGATGATCGGATCTCGTCCTACTCGGTGGTCAGGGCGGCGTCTTTGCGCCGTAGCGCCTCTTCGCGCAGCGTCATCGTGCCGGTGGCGGAGCCCATGCCGCGCCGCTTGTGCTTGGTGTCGTTGGTTGCCCTGCCGTCGCCGCCCTGCGCCGGGGTCGGCACCACCAGGGTCTCGCCGAAGTCGACGTCGGGGAAGCCGCGCGGGCCGAAGCGGGCGTCAGCGGAGCGCAGGGCGGCGAGCACCATGTGCGGCTGGATCGGCACCTGGTCAATGCGCACGCCAACGGCATCGTGGATGGCGTTGGCCAGCGCCGGCGGCACCGGCAGCAGAGGGCCCTGGCCGACCTCCTTGGCGCCGAACGGCCCCTCGGGGTCGGGATCCTCGATCAGATAGCTGGTGACCGGCGGCATCTCGAGATACGAGGGGCTCTTGTACTCCAGCATCGAGGGCATCTTGTGCACCAGGGCGCTCGAGCGGCGCGGCGGTAGCCGGCGGAACACCTGCTCCTCCATCATCGCCTCGCCCAGACCCATGTAGACGGAGCCCTCGATCTGCCCCAGCACCAGAACCGGGTTGAGCGCCAGGCCGACGTCATGGGCGATCCAGACGTGCAGCGGACGGTAGATGCCGGTCTCCTCGTCGACCTCGACCTCGATCACGCAGGCGCTGTAGGAGTAGGTCGGCGACGGTCCGACGCCGGCCCCCTTGTAGCGCCCCGGAGCGCGCGGCGGGATGTACGAGCCGACCGTGCCGAGGGTGCCGAAGCGCGCCTCGGCGACGATCACCGCCTCGCGGAAGGCGAGGCCCTCGTCGGGCCGTTCGGAGTCGAACACCCTGCCGTCGGCGAAGACCAGGCGCTCGGCGGGCAGGTCCAGCTTCTCGGCCAGCGCCCGGGCCACCAGGTCGCGGGCACGCTCGGCCGCCTCGAGCGCGGCGTTGCCGGCCATCAGCGTCACCCGCGATGAGTAGCTGCCCAGGTCCACGGGTGTGAGGTCGGTGTCCGCCACGCACAGCCGGATATCCGCCAGATCGACGCCCAGAACCTCCGCCACCACTGCCGCCACCACCGAGTCGGAGCCCTGGCCGATCTCGGTCTCGCCGCAGAAGACCGCTACACCGCCCGACCGATCCAGCTTGAGCTGCACGCCGGACTGCGGCATGTGGTTCCAGTAGATCGGCAGACCGGCGCCGCACAGGTAGGCGCCGCAGGCCAGGCCGAGCCCGCGTCCGCGGGGCAGATCGCCGCGGCGCTCACGCCAGCCCGAGCCCGCCACCACCGCTTCGATGCAGCGCCGCAGGCCGCGGCTGCGGCGTGCCGTGGCCGCGCTTGGGGCCGCAGGCCGGCTTGTTGGTGAAGCAGCGGACGGCGTCGAAGCGGTAGTTGGGGAGCTCGTAGGTGACGGTCTGCAAGGCGCCGGTGTAGTAGGTCGAGGCCACCCCGTAGCTGCCGTAGGCGCCGCCGTCGAGAGCGCACTCGAGGTGCTGGGCGGTCATCGATCCGTCTTCTCGAAAGCCGGTTTTGATCCGCATCAGCACCGGGTGGCGGCCCCGATGGCAGTAGAAGACCTCTTCGCGGGTCAGCACCACCTTGACCGGGCGGCCGAGCTCGAGGGCCATCTTCGCCACCGCGATCTCGTGGTTGAACGGGTCCGACTTGCCGCCGAACCCGCCGCCGTTGGGGCAGGCGACGACGCGAATCCTGCTGGCCGGCAGGCCGAGGACGCGGGTCAGGGCCCGATGCACGTAGTGCGGCGTCTGGGTCGACGAATAGAGGGTCAGCCGGTTGTCGTCCTCGGGCACCGCCACCGCCGCGTGCTGTTCCATCGCCAGGTGGGTGTTGCCCTCGTAGAACAGCGTGTCCTCGAGCACCAGGTCGGCCTCCGCCAGCCCG
Organism: Thermoanaerobaculia bacterium; assembly: GCA_945787525.1. Classification (GTDB taxonomy): domain Bacteria; phylum Acidobacteriota; class Thermoanaerobaculia; order Multivoradales; family JAHEKO01; genus CALZJC01. Next base: position 2,521 of record CALZJC010000405.1, read on the forward strand.
CCGTCGACGTCGCCGAAGAGCAGCGATACCTGCTTGTGCACGTTGCCCCGGGCGCCGTAGTCATGGATGCGGGGCTCGTCGGTCGTCAGCGCCTCGTCGACGGAGGCGATGGTGGTCAACGGTTCGTAGTCGATGTCGACCGCCAGCGCCGCCTCGTGGGCGGCGTCTTCGGTGATCGCGGCGACCGCCACGACGGGGTCGCCGACATAGCGCACCCGATCCGGGCAGAGGGCGTGCTCGTCCTGCGACACCGGCAGGATGCCGAAGGTCTCGGGCATCGCCTCACCGGTCAGGAAGCCCAGCACTCCCGGCACTTTCCGGGCGCGCGACAGGTCGTGGCCGCGGATTCGCGCGTGCGGCACGGTCGAGCGCACCAGCTTCATGTGCGCCATGCGCGGGAAGACCAGATCGTCCGCGAACAGCGTCCTCCCGGTCACCTTGGAACGGCCGTCGACGCGCCGGAACGGCTGCCCGATGTAGCGCCCGGCGTAGCGCCCGATGGAGCGACTGTCGCGCTCGGGCGCGGTTGCGGCGCTCGGCGGATCGCTGGTCGGCTCGGCCATCAGCCCTCAGTCACCGCCGTCGGCCCCGGTTGTCGCTTCGCCGGCGGGTCGGTAGATGCCCACGAAGACGTCCTGCCATGCCTGGCCGCCGTCCTTGGAAGCGCGCCAGTGTTGCCTGACGGTGCCGTTCGCCAGCTTCTCCCAGCTGATCTCGTGCAGGACCTCGCCGCCGGCCGGACCCGGCATGAGCCCCGCCATGACCATCCTGCCGCGCTCGTCCAGGCCGCCGGCCAGATCGAGACGGGAGCCGCCGCCGTCCACCCAGGTCTGGTGCCACTTGCCGTCGCGCGCGAAGTACATGTTGAAGCTCTTGCCCAGCGAGCCCTCGGCGCCCTGCCAAGACTCCTCGAGGGCGCAGCCGTTGAGGATGCGGCGGATGTTGTTCGTGCCGGCGACGTTGCCGTCCTGGGTGATCACCTCCCAGGAGCCGAGCCAGAAGTCGAACTGCCGGTGCTCGGTTGCGGCGCAGGGCGGCTCTTGGCCCGCGGCGCTGCCCGCCATCGCCAGCAGCACGGCCAGCAGCCCCGTGCAGAGTCGTGCTCTTTGAAGCTTCATCTGGAATCCTCCTCGGGGTCGAGCGTCGCGCCGCGCGGCTCGGGGGAGCCCCACAAAGCCTCCCGAGCCGGCGCCGCCGGCTCGCCGCGCTCGATGGCGGCTGCCCACTCCACCGCCTCGACGATCTTGTGGTAGCCGGTGCAGCGGCAGAGCACTCCAGCCAGCGCCTGGGAGATCTGCTGGCGATTCGGCGCGGGCTCCTCGGCAAGCAGCGCCTTGGCGGTCAGCAGCACCGCGGGCGTGCAGTAGCCGCACTGGGCCGCGCCCAGATCGGCCATCGCGGCCTGCAGCGGGCGCAGGGTGTTGGCTCGCTGCATGCCCTCGACGGTCTCGATCGCCCGGCCCTGCATCTCGGCAGCCAGAGCCAGACACGAGAGCAGCGGCCTGCCGTCGACCAGCACCGTGCAGGTGCCGCATTCGCCCAGCTCGCAGCCGTGCTTCGTGCCGGTCAACCCGCACTCCTCGCGCAGGACCTCGAGCAGGGTGTGGTGGGTGGGGAAGGCGACCACCCGCCGCTCGCCGTTGATCGTCAGGGTGAGGCTGGTGTAGCGGCCGTGCATCGGTCTAGCGTGCGGTCCGGTCGGCGATGAAAGCGGCGATCGTCTGACGATCTTCCTCGCTGATGGAGTCGAAATGGACCGCCAGGCCCACCAGGCCCTCGGAATCGCGGTTCGAGTAGCGCACGACACTGCCCTCGAGCTCGATGCTGCCGGTGTGGTGGGGCAGGCTGAAGCGCAGGCCCACCTGGGTCTCGAGGGGCAGCGCGGCGTCGGTGCGCAGCAGCAGCCCGCTCTCCGAGATGTTGACCGACTGGCAGGCGCGGAGGATACGGGCGGCGCCGAGCTCTACCTTCATCTGGACCAGGAGTCGACTGGCGCGGCGGGCCGCGACGCCGAGCCGGTTGGCCGCCAGCATGAGCAGCTCGTCGGTGCCGGCGCGCAGCGTGTGACAGGTCAAACGCGGGTCGCCCAGAGACGCGGCCAGCGCTTCGGGATCCTCCCGCGTCAGCACCAGAACGGACGCTTCCTTGCAGCGCGACACCGGGCTGCGGATCTCCTTCAGCAACTCCTCGAGCTCCATGTCCGGGAGGGGGTGCTCCACGACGATCAGGCGGAAGGCCAGATTGCGCAGCAGCACCAGCGAGCTCTTGCCGCTGGTCACGGTGCTGATGTCCAGCGTGTCGCGACTGAGAAGGGGCTTCAGCCTGTCGAACAGCTCGCGGCTGAGGACGATCGTCAGGATGCGCTGGGGTGCGGGCAAGAGTGGGCCTCTCGGAAGAGCTGCTTCGGGTCGCGAGAGCGGCGATTCTAGCCTGAGCAGGCCCTGCATCTTCAGCAGCTACGACGCTTCGGTCGGCATCTGGTGAAGAACGTCAGCCTATCGTCAGCTGGGTGGCTCCCAGGCGCGATGCGGCGCCGCGAAGTAAACCGTGAGCCGCGCTCGCCGCGCCCGGTCCGGTGCCTCGTTGACGAACAGGCCCCAGATCACGTTGGCGCTCGGCTCGCGAGAGACGCGCGGCTGCCCCAGCCAGCGTGCCCGACCCACCGGGCAGGGTCGGTCGGCCTGGCAGTCGCCGACGCCCGAGGCGTCCGCAGCCTCCATGCGCAGGCCGCGAAACCGTCCCGCCTTGGGGATCACGGCAGCGACGATTCTGCAAGCCCGAGAATCGTCGCGGAGAAGCTCAGCCGCTCGTGCCGTGGCCTCTCCCGACCC
>CALZJC010000405.1:5406-7059 GCA_945787525.1 Thermoanaerobaculia bacterium
CGTGCCGTGGCCTCTCCCGACCCCATCTGGCCCAGCGCTTCGGGCGCCGGGGCGGCGACCTCCTTCAACTCGAGGGCCACGGAGCCGCCCAGCAGCGCCGCGAGCTCTCTACCGTCGGCTTCGAGCGCGGCGGAGCACGGGGCGGAGGCCGGGCCCGCTATCGCCTCGACCGAGATCGCCCACTCGCCCGGGCGGCATTCGACGCAGGTGCGGTCCCGGTAGGCCCGGAGGGTCGGTCCCAGCGGCCCCGGCGGTGGCAGCACGGCGGTCGGCCCGGGCGCCGGCGGTGGAATGGTGGGCGTCGGCTGCGGTTCCGGCTGCCCGGGCTCTGGTTGAGGCATGGGCGCCTCCGGTTCCGGCTCGAGCTCGGCCGGCGTGGGCTCCGGTGCGGGCGGGGCGGGAATCCCTGGCGCTGCGGGCTCAGCTGCCGGCGGCGCCGGCTCGGGTCGCGGCGGCGAGACGGGTTCCGGCACTGGCGGCAGCCGCTCGGGCTCCGGTGGCCGGGTCGGCTCGAGCGCCGGCGGTGCGGGCCCGGGCTCAGGCATTGCCGGCTCTAGATCGGCTTCGGGCGCGGCCGGCGCTGGCGGGGCGGCGGCTGTGGCCGGTTCCGGCTCGGGGATCGCCGGCCGGGGATCGGGCGCCGCCGTTCCGGGCTCGGGCTCCGCCTCGATGGCAGGATCGCTCGCGGGCGCCGTCGGTTCGGGCCTCGCTTGCGGCGCCGGCTCGGTCGGTGTCGGCCCTGCGGCCGCCTCTGGTCGGGCCGGGGTCTGCGGCATCGGCGGTTGCGCCTGTGGCTCCGCCAGCGGAGGTGCCGGCTCTGGCTGGACTCTGACCTCGGGTTCTGGCGGCGCGAGGTCGCCTGGCGGGGGAGCGGGCTCGGCCAGCGGCGGCGGTGATGGCGTATCGGCCGGCTGCGCCGTTTCGGGGAGCGGCCGCAGCTCCGGCTCGGGCATCACCTGCCGCGGCGCCCGTGCGCGCCTCCTGCTCGGCGCCTCTGCCGTGGGCCTCGCCGGCGCTCGGAGTGGCTGGGGTGGGCGGCGCTGGGCGAGGCGGGCGGCCGCCTCGGGCGGCAGCGGAACCGAGGCGCTCGGCGCCCGGCCCTTGGCGTTCATGAACTTCACCCGCATCGGCGTCAGCGAGCTGCCGCTGGCCTGGAGGAACGACGCCTGCACGACCGGCTTCCTGCCGCTCTCGAGCATCACGAGCGCCACGAAGGAGAGGAAATCCGCGTGACTCACCTCGACCTCCCAGACGCCCTCGGCCAGGTCCACCAGGACGGCCTGGCCCGCGGTACCGGTGACCACCGGTCGCGGACCGCCGGGCGGCTCTATCTGCTGGTAGCGCAGGATGACCAACGCGTCGGGCACATTGCCTTGCGGCTTGCCCTTGACCTCGAGCGCGATCGAGGCCGACCCGCGCCATTCCTGGGCCTGGGCGGCAACCGCCACCAGGCAGCAAAGCGCGGGCAGGACGACGGTGCGGGCTCGGTTCATCGGGGGCCTCCAGCGCGGCAGAAGTCGACGTGGCGGCAGTCTACCAGCCTCCCGTGAGGGGTCGTGCGCAGCCCGGCGAGACCACGCCTACCCGGATGGCTGGTCGGAATACCGCCCCTGGGGCCAGTTGCGCTGCGGGTCGGATGAGGTAGACTTCGGG